>JAADEM010000078.1 GCA_013153405.1 Chlorobiota bacterium | reverse complement strand
TAACCAAAATGGTGTATTTCTAGATCGGGGTTAACCCTTACTAAATGCAGATAGTTCGCTATTTCATAGCTCCTACTGCATAAGTCGGGTTTAACAGTTCCTCAGTTCCTCAATAACTAACCACGGATTACACGGATTGGCATGGATGGTTTTGGGGAAACCGCGAACCTGCCCGTCCGCTTAGGCGGGTTGCGCGAATTGCCGCAAATGTTTTTTTTCAATTTATCAGTTTAACAGTTCCTCAATTCCTCAGTTCCTCAATAATTAACACGGATTGGCACAGATGGTTTTTTAGGAAACCACGAATTGCGCGAATTGCCGCGAATATTTTTATCAATTTATCAATTTAACAGTTCCTCAGTTCCTCAACTAACCACGGATTAACACGGATTGGCACGGATGATTTTTAGGAAACCACGAATTGCGCGAATTGCCGCGAATATTTTTTTCAATTTACCAGTTCTTCAATTCCTCGATTCCTCAATTCCTCCAGATATTAAAAACATCTCCTCATCAAAATAGGCATTCATTCTCATTATTTTTATGATTAAAATCTTATTCCACAGTTTTGAAGAATGATACAGATTTTCTGAGGTTTGTTGCCTGGTCATTCAGTTCAATCGATTTCGACATCAGAGTTTCGGCTTGTGCCGCATTTTTCTGGGTGCCTACATTTATTTGCTGAATAGCCGATGCCACCTGGTCGATACCGAATTTTTGCTCGGTACTTGATGCTGATATTTCCTGTATCAGAGTGGCAGTTTCTTTAATGACAGGAACAAGTTTATCCAGATTGGTTGTGGCAATTTCGGAAACCATAAGTGCCTTGCGTGAAAGCTTTTCAATATCGTGGGCTGCTTCTTTACTTTTTTCAGCCAGTTTTTTTACTTCTCCTGCGACCACAGAAAACCCGCGGCCCGATTCACCTGCTCTTGCAGCCTCAACAGCTGCGTTTAGAGCCAAAATGTTAGTTTGTGCAGCAATTGATTGAATTACAGATATGCGTTCGGCAACCTTATTCATCGACTCATTCATACGTTTGGTGGAGTTATTGCTTTTATCAACATTTTCAAGAGCTTTCCGCGACAGGTCTTCTGCTTTTTTTGTGTTTTCAATATTCTGATTTATGTTTGCACTCATCTCCTCGATTGCCGAAGAAACCTCTTCGGTAGAAGAAGCCATTTCAGCCGTTGATTCTGATAAGGTTTGTGCCTCTTTTTCAAGATCGTATGATGAAGATTCAATGTTGTTAGAATTTTTTCTTATATCGGTTATTACGGTAGTAAGTTTTTTCATCATATTGGCCAGGGCATTCTGCATCTCGTTAAGCTCGTCATTGCCTCTGGATTTAACTGTAAGATTTTTGCTGAGTTCTCCTTTTTCTATTGAGCGGGTTACTTTTGTTGCCTGCTTTATTGGTTTGGTCATTTTATCAATTATAAACCAAAGAACCATTCCTATCAGCAGAATTCCGAAAATACCTAATGTGAGAGCTATATTTATGATGTCGTTAGCCTGTTTCTGAAGTACCTTTTCGGGAGCAGTCAGAACTATGTACCATGGGGAAGAGGCATTGCCAATAAAAACCGGGGTAAAATAGAACAATGTTTTTTCACCTTTATAATTTGTTTTTAAAAGAAACTCTTTTTTTCCATGGAGTTTTTTTATTATACCGAAAGTTTTTTCCATGTCTTTAAACTCTTTGGTAAAATACTTTCCCAGAAGCTTTTTGTCTTTATAACCGGCAATTACTCCTTGTTCGGAAATAAGAAAGGCTTCACTGTTCTCAAAAGGTTTGATCGAGGACAAATATTTCGGGAAAGTAGCAAGAGAAACATCAATACCAACAAGACCTGCAAATTCGCCATTATCCAGTACAGGAACTGCAATGGTTGTTTCCAGAACCTTTTCTGCTGTGTCGGAATCGGAATTGTTGTCATATACGCACCAGTATGGCTCCATCATTGTTTCCCGTTTCGAATCTTTTACCCGGTGATAACCTGTTCTTGTTACCACTCCTCCTATATCACGGTCCTGGATATCAATATTTATTTTTCCGTTTTCACGGTAATAAGATACAGAGTGCCTTCCCGGCTTATTTCCCCATTCAGGGTCAATAAAACTGTATTCCCAGCAATGCCATACTCCTATGTAGTCAGGATTTTCTTCTGTAACCTTTTCTATCATATCGTTATATATCTTCATGCGTTGGTTGGCAGGTATGTTTTTATAAGCCATAAAGCCTTGTGCAAGTCCGCGTGCAACTCCCAGGTGAGTTGAAAGAATTGATTTGATTTCAAGTCCTGCTATTTCTGCTTCTTTTTTAAGTATTTTCAGATTGTTTTCTTTTACAATTTTCTGAGAGTAGTTTCCTACAATAAAAAAGACCAGGGCATAAAGGATAGTGGTAGAGCCAAGGATATAGAGCAGCAGTTTGTTTCTGATGCTCCACTTAATACCGTTTTTGTTCATCTCATTTTTAGGTTTTAGGTTTTGGTCAAGTTAAATTAGTTCATATGTGTATGAAAACTTGAGACTTATACGGTCATAGTGCTTAAATGGTTATCTTTTTGCCGATTTTTTTTGTTTTTAGAATCAAAAATGGAATAGCCGATAAACCTGTTGCTAATCAATGCAATATTTAATTTATAAGCATATTCCCTGCAATTGCTTTATTTTATTAACTTTGTGCTTCGTTTCAGGATATATTGTCTGATGCAGAGATTTAAAAGTAATTATTAGTCATTTTTTAAAATAAAAAGAAATGAAGTTATTAGAAGGAAAAACTGCTGTTATAACCGGTGCCGCCAGGGGAATCGGAAAAGCTATTGCCATTAAGTATGCAGAACAGGGATGTAATATAGCATTTACTGATCTTGCCATAAACGAAAGTGCTAAAGAAACAGAACAGGCACTGCTGGATTTGGGTGTAAAAGCAAAGGCTTATGCATCAGATGCCAGTGACTATGAAGATACACACCGTGTTGTTGATGAGATTATAAAGGAATTTGGACAAATTGATATATTGGTGAACAATGCAGGTATTACTAAAGATACTCTGCTTATGCGAATGACTGAAGAGCAATGGGATTTGGTAATTAAAGTAAACCTGAAGTCTGTTTTTAATTTTACAAAGGCTGTACAACGGATAATGCTTAAACAACGAAGTGGTTCTATAATCAATATGAGTTCTGTTGTGGGTGTCAGCGGTAATGCAGGACAGGCTAATTATTCGGCATCAAAAGCCGGGATAATAGGTTTTACAAAGTCGGTAGCCAAAGAGTTGGGAGCAAGGGGAATACGCTCAAATGCAATTGCACCGGGATTTATTATTACTGAAATGACAAATAAACTTCCTGAAGATGTGAGAAAAGAGTGGGAAAGCAAAATTCCTTTAAGAAGAGGTGGTACTCCTGAAGATGTTGCCGATGTTTGTGTATTTCTGGGGTCTGAGCTTTCTTCATATGTAACCGGACAGGTTATCCATGTTTGCGGTGGAATGAACATGTAGCTATGAATTAAAATATTTATATTTGAAGGTGGTTTTTAACCGCCTTTTTTTATTTTTATATACTTAACTAAAAAAGGTAAAGGATGAAGAACTTTAATTTTATAGCTCCCACGAAAATATTATTTGGAAAGAACAAAGTAAATGAGCTGGGAAATGAAATAAAGCAACACGGTACAAGGGTTTTATTTGCCTACGGTACAGGCAGTATAAAAAAAACAGGATTGTACGATAAAGTTGTTGAACAGCTTACTCAGGCCGGGATAGAATATTTTGAACTGGACGGAATAAAACCCAATCCTGATATATCAAGTGTACGAGAGGGAATTAAAATATGCAGGGAAAATAATGTTGATTTTGTTCTGGCTGTGGGAGGGGGAAGTGTTATTGATTGTTCGAAAGCTGTAGCGGCAGGAGTACCTTATGCCGGTGATGCATGGGATTTTCTGATGCGTAAAGCTGCTGTAAAGAATCCTTTACCTGTCGGTACAATTCTGACATTAGCAGCTACCGGAAGTGAAATGAATGGAAATTCTGTGATTTCGAATAAGGAGACTGGAGAAAAAAGAGCTTTCGGAGATGATTCCTTAAGACCGAAATTTTCGATTCTTGATCCGGTAAATACATTTACCGTGAATAAGTGGCAGACAGCTGCAGGAACAGTTGATATCATAAGTCATATTTTTGAACAATACTTTACTCCCGATAAAGGTACTTTTGTGCAGGATGCAATTGCTGAGGGCATAGTCAATACCTGTGTTAAATACGGACCGGTGGCACTTGAGGAGCCGGAGAATTATGAAGCCAGGGCGAACCTGATGTGGTCGTCAAGTCTGGCTTTGAACGGGCTTACCGGAACTGGCAAAATTTTTGGTGACTGGGCAACACACGATATCGAGCATGAGCTAAGTGCATATAACGATCTTACTCATGGTGCGGGCTTAGCCATACTTTTCCCTGTTTGGCTTGAGTATGTGCTTGATGAGATCAGAGCTATTAAAATAGCCCGGATGTCGAGGAGTTGTTTTGGGGTTACTGATGATGATGATATGCAGGCTGCAAAAAACGGTATTAAAGCTATCAGGAATTTTTTCACCTCACTAGGAATGCCGGCAACACTTACTGAAGTAAATATTACAGCTGAGAATTTTGATCATATGGCAGAAAGTGCTTGTCGTTTCGGTCCTCTGGGAATGTTTAAGAAACTTGGTCCGCAGCAGGTTAAGGATATTTTGAATATGGCATTGTAATTAAAATTAATGTTACCGGTAAAATTTCAATATATATTATTTCTCGTTACACTGGTGGCTGCCGGTTGTTCATCATATTCAGAACTGAATTATGAAATACTTCGACCTGCAAAATACTCTGTTCCTCCGGAAATAAAAACAGTAGTACTGGTTGATAACTCTGTTGTTTTTCCGGATACAAATGTTAATGTAATTAGAGTCGGGGACGAAATAGTTAAGGTTGATACAACAAAAGTTCAGGATTATACAAAGTTTGTTTTGAATACTGTCTGGGAAGAACTTGGCAACAGGCATTTTTTTGATACGGTTTTTATCGATTCCATTCATTATAAAATGATAAGTAAAAGAGGACCGGTTGAAAAACTGTCGCAAAAACAGATAGCTGAAATTTGCAATAAGTTTGGAGTTGATGCTATTGTATCGTTGGATGCATACCGGTATACAAATAACATCAAGGTAAACGACATGGGGGATTACGAGTATTACTCCACCTATGATGCTTCCGCTATACATTTGTGGCGTATTTATGACTGTCATTCGGGCAACATTATGAATGTGCATCTTCAGAAAGACACCATATTCTGGGAAGGATATGGTAATTCATTAAATCAGTCGTTAGCCGGTTTTCCGTCTTTTTCTGATGCAACACATGCCATCGGTTCTTATCTTGCTTATAAGTATGTTGATTATGTTGCACCGCATTGGGAAGAAGTAACCAGGCGGCTGTATACTTCCGGAAATATGAATTTTCTGAATGCTACAGAATGGTTGAATAAAGGAAACTGGGTGGAAGCGGAAAAAATATGGAATTATATTTACCGGAATGGTCCGGAAAAAGCAAGAATAAAAGCTGCTTTGAATCTGGCGGTTGCTTTTGAGAGAAAAGGAAATATAAAGCAGGCATATGAGTGGGCACATAAAGCATATTCGATTTTGGCAGAAAAAGAGGGGAGTGATAATTCAGGATTTAAAAGATATATTATAGATTTATACACTCAAATGGCGGTACGGATGAATGAGATAAAGAAACTGGAGGAACAGCTTGGGCCAGCAGAGTAATTGTGTTTTTATAATGAGAATTTTTATTACAAACAGATACTATGTTTTTAATATTCTGGTTATCTGTTTTATAATCTTTGATTTTATTTCCTGTTCTGGACAACCCGGGAAAAAGGAAGTTGCCGTAAGTTTTAAAGGACTCGAAAGCCTGAAAGGTTCTTTGTTTTCCGGATATGTTGTAGATATGGCTTCCGGAGATATTATTGAAGCCCGTAATGAGAATACCAGAATGACACCGGCATCACTGTCTAAAGTACTTACAACCGGAGCTGCTCTTTTTCAGCTTGGAGCTGATTTCAGGTATAAAACTATAATAGGTATTACAGGAAAAATTAAAGAAGGAGTACTTTCGGGAAAAGTGGTTATTTCAGCCGGAGGTGATCCTACATTGGGTTCTAAGTATTTCTCCTCAACGGTTCCTGACTCTGTTTTCTGGAAAATTTACAGGATATTGGAAAAATCAGGGATAAAAAAGGTTACGGATGGTATTGAGATTTTAACCGGAAGTGAAAAAGAGCCGGGATATCCGTCGTTGCGTTTATGGGAGGATATGTCGAACTATTACGGAGCTCCGCCACATTGTCTTTCATTTCTAGATAACTCTTTTACTGTAACATTACGTTCGCCTTCAGAACCTGGAAAATTGTGTAATGTAATTAAGGTAAAGCCTGATTGTGGAATTTTATTCGATTGCAGGGTCTTGTCTGCAAAATCGCGGAAAGACAGTGCATATATATACGGATACCCCGGACTTAAAACATGGTGTATTAAAGGTTCAATACCTGCAGGAAGAAAAAGATTTACAATAAAAGGAGCACTGCCTTTTCCGGAACAGACATTTGGTAATATGCTTTTGTCCTATCTTCGTAAACACGGCATTGTGGCTGGTAGTTTGAGTGTGAGTTATTCTGATAGTTTTACCGGTGATGATGTGCAGATACTTGATGTTATAGAATCACCGCCATTAAAGGAAATAATCAGATTAACAAATAAAAAAAGTATTAATCTTTTTGCCGATCATCTGTTTCTTGCTTTAGCAAACAAAAATGGGGTAATGAATACAGACTGGGATATGGCACGTGAAAAGTTTAATTATATATGGAAATTAAAACTTGGAGATAATAATATACATTTACACGATGGCAGCGGATTGTCTCCTTATAATAGTTTTACGCCTGTTGATATGGTTAATGCTTTAATAGTTCTCAATAACTCACCACAGGGTAAAGTGTTTCGTTCTTCACTTGCTGTTTCAGGAACTGACGGGACTTTCAGAAAAATGTGGAATACACAGGAAACCAAAGGCAGGATTTCGGGAAAAAGCGGATATATGCAGGAGGTGCTGGGATATGCAGGATATATTACTGCCGGCTCGGGAAGAGAATTTGCATTTTGCATTATGGTAAACCGTTTTGATAATAATGTAAGTGAGGTAAGAGAGATAATTGAAAAAGATGTAACCCGAATAATTAAAGAATATTGAAACTATGTACTTGAGCCAACTTCTAGCAGCCCTGTTTTATATTCTATTTCCATTGGTAATATTGCATATGTGTGACCGCTTTAGTTTTCTGAAAAAGATAGGCTCGGTTATTTTGGCATACTTTACAGGTATAGTTGTTGGTTCGGCAGGAATATTTGGCGATGGAATAGAAGTTATTCAGGATGTAATAATGAATGTGTCGGTTTCTGTAGCTATTCCGTTAATGCTTTTTTCAACAGATATAAGAAAAGTAAAAAAACTTGCATCTGGTACATTGTTGTCATTGATAATTGTATTGTTTGTTGTGGTGTTTGTGGTATTTGTCGGGTATTTGCTTTTTCGTGTTCCCGGAAATGAGGAATTTGCGAAAGTGGGAGGTTTGCTGGTAGGAGTATATACAGGAGGGACTCCAAATTTAGCTGCATTGCAGCTTGCTTTGAAAATTAAGCCGGAGATATTTCTTGCAGTGCATGCTTATGATATGGTGATTACAACTATTTATCTTTTTATTCTTATGACATTCGGTAAACGATTATTTTCATTGGTATTGCCTGAATATAAATTTAAAGGAGAAGAACCGGGAAAAGAAATTGCTGATGATGAAGATACCGGTGAACAATTAAGAGGGCTGTTCAACCGTAATCGTATGATGCCGCTTTTAAAAGCGCTTTTTCTGGCAATAGGCATTTTCGGTATTGCTGCAGGAATTATGTTGCTTGTAAGTGAGTCATTAAAAATGATAGTTTATATAATGGTGCTTACAACGCTTAGTATCATTGCCTCTTTTAATGTTAAAGTGAGAAGAACCGAAAAAACATTTGACCTTGGAATGTATTTTATTCTTATTTTCAGTATTGTTATTGCTTCAAAGATTAATCCCGGTTCATTTACCAATATAAATACAAATATCTTTTTTTATATATCCTTTGTAGTTATTGGAGGCTTGTTTTTACAGGTTTTAATCTCTTCTTTTTTCAAAATCGATACTGATACTGTTATGATTACTTCTACAGCCTTAATATGCAGCCCTCCTTTTGTTCCTGTTATAGCCGGGGCCATCGGAAACAGGGAAATAGTGCTTCCTGGTATAACGGTTGGATTAATAGGTTATGCTGTAGGGAATTATCTGGGTTTGATTACTGCCATGTTATTGTCGGCAATATGACAGGGAAAACCGGTTTTTATTACATCTTAAGTATATATAGATGACGTAAAGGTTTGGTTTTCATTAGCTGAAGTTCCTGTCTATAGCGATGTGTGCAACAAGAGATGTTGATACAGTAAACTGCCTGAATGATTGTCCGGGCGGGCTATTTCGATTTTTATTAGCCCGATGCAGCTGGTGTTTTGTTGTTTGCATAATATGTTATGTCCCGATATTGGGGTAAATTCTCATAATGACATTTTATATTATTTTTTGATATCCTTATTTCAGAGTTTGGGTTTATCATGCAAAAGGAAACAGAACTTCGGCCCCTTAAAGGTTTTGTTATTATTTCTGTGTTTGTATTCTTTTTCACTGTTTTTGTCGTTTACAGATGTTGCTTTTCCTTTTATTGCAAATACATGCCACACCCATACGCTTTCAAGAATTTATACCACAAATTCAAGTTGTCCGAGTGTTAATAAAGTTTAAATGGTATGTTTATAATGATTATAATGCCTTGTATAACAAATACTAACGAAAAATGAAAGGTTTTAATCAAAGGTTATTGGGGATTCGTCAAATTTATTTTCGGTATGTAAAAAACAGATAAAATAAATAGTGTTATCCGGATTTTAATCAGGATGAATTTTCTCTGAACATTGTTTTTAGAATAATTATTTAAACCAAAATAAAATGAAAAAGTATCTTTTACTTCTTTTAATCGCTATTAGTTCTTCTTTTAGCATGAACGCTCAGACATCAGTGAGCGGGACCATAAGTAATAATGCCACCTGGACATCGGCAGGAAGCCCATACATTGTTACCGGAAATATAACAGTTGATGCCGGAGTTACATTAACCATTGAATCGGGAACAACGGTTCAATTTGATGCTAATACCTACATTCAGGTATACGGAACATTAAATGCCAATGGGGCAACATTTACTGCAAATGGCAGTACAACTCCCGGTTACTGGGATGGGATATATGTCGGATATATATGGAATACGAATATCGGAGAGGTTACTCTTGACGGATGTACCATTGAGTATGCACAATCAATTTATGCAAGAAAAGGAACTCTTACTATTACCAATAATTCGGTATTGAATAACTTTAGCAGATATGGAGTTGAAATACAATCGGAAGGTATTTTAAATATAGATAACACAGCAATTCAGAATTGTTTATATCCGGTTTGCTTTACTGGTGATGGAAACATGGTTCCGGGAGAGAATGTCTCACTTACGGGAAATACAAATGATTATGTATATCTGAATTTAAGAGACATAACCAAAACTGTAAACTTTGAGGATGCCGGTATTCCATATTATTTTGCCGGAGAGCTGAGAGTTACGGAAACAGGGGAAATGAAAGCCAGTGCGGGAGTTGTTTTTCTGGGAACTCAATCTGCTTATATAAATGTTTATGGTAAATTCAAAGTGCAGGGATCGGTAACCGATTCGGTTACTTTCGGAAAAGTTGATTCCGAATCGTACTGGAAAGGAATAACTTTTTATGACAGTTCTGTTGATACGGCCTGTTTTATAAATTATGCTAAGTTCAGCAATGCCTCATATAGCTATTACCGGACATATGATATTCAGAATTCTGCTTTAAGTATTGAAGAGAGTTCACCTCAATTCAGTAATTGTGTTTTTAGCGGTAATAACTATAATGTTGTCATTACAGGCAGAAGTTTTCCGGTTTTTACCGATTGCAGTTTCGGGGAATCTGTAGTTGTTGGTCATAATGTTAGCAACATTAATATTGATATGAATGCCGAACCGGTATTTAACAATTGTTCAATTGCGTTTAATGAACAGGAAGGAAGAGCAATCGGCATTATCGGAGCCACTGTTTATGATGATTCGCATTTTAAGCAGATTGCTTTTAACGGGTACGATAAACTTCCTTATGTATTATTTGGTAATGTTACAATTCAGGATACAGCAACTCTGACACTTGATCCGGGACTTGTTTTTAAATGTTCTGATAACGATTATTACATTTTGGCAAATGGAGTTCTGGAAGCAGTAGGAACTGAAACGGAACCGATAATATTTACTCATATTAATGATGACAATTACGGTACTCCGGGTGATACCTATAATGATGGTTCAACCACTATAAATCATAGCTCGTCAGGAAGGTTACTGATAAGAAGTTCCGGTACTTCACACCTGGAATACTGGAAAATTTTATATGCAGGTTATTCCAATAGCTATAATAATTATGCAGTTGAAATTACTAATAACAATGTTTTGAAAAACAGCGTTATTAAAAACAGCTATTATGGTGTATTGTTCTCAGGAAGTGCCCAATTGCTTAATAATAGTTTTGAAGACATTGATTATTATCCGCTGGCACGACAGATGAATGATGGTTCTCCTTCGCTCATAGGAAACAGTATTTCAAACACAGGATATCTTGGGATATTTGTTAAAGGTTTTGACTCCGGTGATTATTCTATCGGAGGTTTGGATTTTGCTGGTTATACTAATGTGGCATACATATTCAGGGATATGAATACAGATATACCGGAAGATGCAAATGTAACGGTACTTCCGGGTACGGTATTTAAGTTTGACGGTTATTATTATAGTCGTTTAACGGTTAAAGGCGGACTTAAGGCTGAAGGAACAACAACCGATAAAATAATATTTACATCCATTTATGACAATTCGGTGGCTGGCAACACAAACTTTAACAGTGGTGATGATCCTACCAATCATAAATGGAACAGACTTATTTTTGAGCAGAGTTCGAACAGCAGTTTTAATTCCCTGAATAATGTTGAGGTGAGATATTATCGCGAAAGTGTTTTAATAAATGATTGCAATGTAACAATTGATGCTTCTACCTTTAATTTTTCGGAATCACATGGTTTGTCCATATTGGGAAACTCTGCTTCAGTAATTTCCAATAGCGAATTTAACAATATGGGCGGAGCACCTATCCAAATAGATATGTTTGCAAGCCCCACATTCTCAGGAAACAGTATGGCAAATGTGGCTATGGCAGGTATAAGTATACACGGAGGTACTGTGAATGGAACAGTTCCGGTCAGGAGTTTTGCCGGATATGATAACATAACTTATCTTCTTGATGAAAATATTCTGGTTGATAATGAGCTGATTATTCCGGCAGGTGTAGTGTTTAAAGGCGATGGAGATGAATATCTGGAGGTAACGGGAAAACTTACTATACAGGGAACAAGCAGCGAACCTGTTGTGTTTACTGCTATTGATGATGATGCTTACGGAAACCCTGCAGATACACGCCAGAACGGTGTTTCGGCAACTGTTGATAAACGTGGTTGTCATATTGTTTTCCGTGAGTCATCTGATGATGCAAGTGTTGTGGATTACACTCTTTTCAGATATATGTATAATCACGGTATTTACACAATGGACGCATCTCCCTCAATCACAAACTGTACCTTTTATAACGCAAATAATGAGGGCATTATGTTAAGAGGGCAGAGTTTCCCTGTTCTTACCGGAAATACTTTCGAGGATTGTCCCTTCCCGATGACAATTGATCCTACAGCATATCCAGCAACAGCAACGGGTAATCAGCTGACCGGAACCACGGGTAAAGCTATTATGATTTATGATAATGCTACTCTTACACAGGATGCTACTCTTGCGAAACATGCATTCGGTGGTATGGACAATATACCATATATGTTTTATCGTTATACGGTTGGTACAAGTGCTGTTCTGACTATTAATCCCGGTGTAGTTTGTAAATTTAAACAATACGGATATCTGACAGTACGCAAAGGGCTTATTGCTGACGGGGGAAGTACAGTAGACAGTACCATTGTTTTCACATCCGACAGGGATGATTTCTATGGAGGTGATACCTACGGTGATGGTGATGCATCAGAGGCAAACGATCACTGGTGGTATGGTATTTATTTTCCCGGTGAGTCGATTGATGCTTCATGTATTTTGGATAACTGTGTTGTGAAAAATGCTTCAAGAAATTATTACAACACAGCAAGTACATACAACTACGGGGCTGTAACACTTGATAATTCGTCACCTGTTATTCATAATACTCTGTTTGAAGATGATTACTGGGGAATTCTGGCAAGAAATACCAGTTTGCCGGATATTGATAACTGTGACTTTGTGAATATGAACGACACATACGGTTACGGAATCTGGAACGAAACAGGTACGGTTACCATTGTTGCTGAGAATTGCTGGTGGAATGATGTATCAGGTCCGTATCATCCTACACTAAATTCATCCGGTCAGGGCGAAAGAGTAAGTGATAATGTGGATTTCGATCCTTGGATTTCACAACCTGCACAACCTCTCATGGGCGATGTGAGTCTGAACGGCGAAGTTATGCCGTATGATGCATCTCTTGTGCTCCAAAGTACAGTTGGCAATATTACGCTTGATGCCAAACAACAGGAAGTGGCTGATGTTAGTTTTAACGGTTCGGTAACAAGTTATGATGCATCACTTATTTTACAATATACCATTGGTCTTATAACCGGATTTGAACCGGCATCGGGTACCGCTGCTCTTAAATCGGCTTCAATTGAACCTGAAGTTACTGTTTCTGTTCCTTATGACAGAATAGATCCTGAGACCACAAGATTTGAAATACCTATAGCTTTTACTACCGGAGAAACAGTTAAATCAATGGATATGGAAATATCTTCAAATCCGGCTGATATAAAATTCACCGGGCTTAATAATGAAGATATGCCATCGGATTTAATGATTGTATCAGGTTATGATGAGAATACAGGAGAAATCAGAATATCTGTTGCTTCAGCAAACGATCTGGAGCTTAACGAAAATGAAATAAAACTTGTATTTGAATATGCAGATACTAATGCCGGAGAATCGGAAGTGAAACTTGAAACCATATTTGCCAACGAGAATAACGATGAAGATACAGTTATTATATATGTAGGAAGCAATCAGGTAACAACTGCCATCGATAATGAAAAACGGTTTTCAGATGTTAAATTGTATGCCTATAACGGTGAGTGTGTACTTGATATAGAGCTTCAGAATAGCAATAGCAGGCTTATCATTACTGTTTATAATCTTGCCGGACAAACTACCAATACTATCGTAACTGGTAATGTCGCTGCTGGTCATAATCACTTTACATTCCGTCCGGAAAAAACGGGAGCTTCAATCTCCGGAATTTACATTGTAAAAGTAAGAGGCGATGATTTTGTGTTAAGTCGCAAAGTGATTGTAAAATAAATTGAATTCCGTGTGGATGTATTGGCAAAATGCCGGTACATCCGTTAAAACCATACAAATATGCTTTCAAAAAAGATATTAAAATATAAAGCGTCGGTACTGTTTCTCTTTGTCCTGCTCTTGTCAGTTATGGGTGATGCAATGGCACAAACATCACTGGGATTCAGAATTACGGATGCATCAGTTACCGAAAGAGATACTTTTACGGTAACAATTGTTGCAGATTCAGTTCTTACCGGACGCGAGGTCTATTCATATACTTTTTATGTGACTTATTCGCCTACGTATCTTGAGTTTTTACAGATAGAAGGTACCGGAACTTTACTTTCATCGTGGGGCGAGCCTACGGTAAACAGCACAAATGAAGGTACCATAAGGATTGCAGGAGCCGGTTCCTCGGCTTTGTCAGGCTCGGGTGATATGATTATATTAAAATTCGTTTCCAAAACTTCCGGAGGAACCAATATCTCATTCGACACATCCGAAAGTTACCTGAATGAGCGGAATCCCTCATCTGTATTTACCAATGGATATGTTTCGGCTGCACAATTGTCTACGCCGAATATTTATCCTGATTATCAGAATATGTTTATCGGTGATGTTGTACAGATGACAGTTTCGGGAGGGGAGGAACCCTATGTGTATGCAGTTGAAAATACATCTGTTGCCGTGATTACCGATCAGTCAAAAGTGCAGGCAACAGGAGCCGGTACAACGAGGGTTTATGTAACTGATAACAAAGGTCAGGTTTCATACACTACAGGTCTGTTTGACGTAAGAAGTGTAAGGATGGGATTAGACGAGGTCTCTGCCTGGCCTGCTGATACTTTTTATATTCCGGTACTTATTGAAGTTGCTCCCGGAACAAATATTTACTCGGGAAAAATTGAGTTAATCTATGATAGTGGTATAACAGGTATCACAAATGATATTGTTGAAGGAGACTATCAGGCCTCATTTCAAAGTAATGCAGGTGTTTCTTCTGTTTCTGTTTCTTTTGCCTCCACTTCTCCCATAACAGGTAGCGGAATTCTTTGTTACCTTGGATTCAGGGCTAACAGCAGCGGAAACCGATGGATTAATTATGGAGATATAACATTTAATGAGTCGTTAAAAGCATGGACGACTAAGAATACCTATTATATAACTGTAAATACACTTCCTTCAATAAGTTTATCACCTGTATCCGGAACATTGCTTTGGGGCGATATGCTCCAGGTTGTAGCATCCGGAGGTACTGCTCCTTATACATATTCAGTCTCGAATTCTGATATCGCAACTATTGATTCTCAGGGAAATCTGAAGGCATTGTCAGGTGGTGAGGTTACTGTTACGGCTGTGGATGCTCACGGAGCCGTGGTTACCAGCAGCATCTTTACTGTAAATGACTGTAATGTAACAGTAAACAATACCGACGGAGTTCTTGATGTTGATACAAGGGTGCCGATTACAGTTTCCCAGTTACCCTCAGGGCGAAGTATATATGGATTTAAAGGTTCTTTTACTTTCGATGATGCAAATCTTGATTTTGTCAGAGTAGATGCTTTATCGTCCATCCTGCTTGAGGGAACAGCTTCCGGCAATACAATTTCACTTTCAGGAGCTTCTTCCGAAGGTATTACTTCCGGTACCATCGGATATCTGGTTTTCAGAATAAAAAACACATTGGCCCTGAATGCCACTGCAGCAATTGGTTTTGCATCATTTTCTGCCAATGAGAATACAATCTACACATCGCTTGAAAGCGGTTATATAACCAGAGTGGAGCAGGTAAGCTACAGACCAGTGGCCAATGCAGGACAGGATTTCTCGGTTCAGGAAGGACAAACTGCTCAGCTTGATGGTTCAGCATCGTACGATAACGATAACGATCCGCTGACCTACAAATGGATTGCTCCGTCGGGAATAACTCTTGATGATGAAACATCTGCAACTCCGCATTTTACTGCTCCGTGGGTGAGTGAGGATACTCCTTACATTTTTAAGCTTGTAGTAAATGACGGAACAGATGATTCAGATACTGCAACTGTAACTGTAACTGTTCTTCAGCTTAATATAGCTCCAACGGCTGATGCCGGAGAAGATAAAAGTTATATTGAAGGCAGTTCTGTGTCGCTTGACGGAAGTAATTCATATGATCCCGATGGTGATCCTTTGGCATATAACTGGTCGTCTCTTGACGGGATTGTTCTTTTTAACAGTACGGGAGAAAAGCCGTCATTTATTCTTCCTCAGGTTACCCAAAATACAGAATACAGGTTTAAGCTTGTTGTGAACGACGGTTCTTTGGCTTCGGCTCCCGATACTGTTGTTATAACAGCATTGCAGGTGAATAAGAAACCTGTGGCTTTTGCCGGTGGCGATTTTGAGGTAAACGAAGGTGAGCAGGCATACCTTGACGGTTCACTCTCATACGATGACGACAACGATGCTATTACATATCTTTGGACTGCTCCACAGAATGTTATATTATCCGATGTTACCGCAGCTAAACCTTCTTTTACAGCTCCGGCTGTGCATCTTGATTCTGTTCTCAGTTTTACTCTTGTGGTGAATGACGGAATGCTTGATTCTGATCCTGATGAGGTACTGGTTACTGTCAGGAATGTGGATATTTTGAGTACAGAAGCTGCTATCGACAGTGTGATATTTGCCGATATGTTGTCGTTCAGTATTGATGATGCCAATAATCTTGTAACACTTTTTATGCCATACGGATATGATATTACCGCCATGTCTCCTGAACTTAAGCTTTCGGAAAATGCCTCGGTTTCTCCGGAATCAGGTTCTGCTCAGGATTTTTCAGTGCCGGTGTATTATACGGTAACGGCAGAGGACGGAACAACTGTTCGTGTATGGAAAGTTGTGGTTGATGTGCCGGAAAGAACTTTCACGCGTACCATAAATGCAGGTTGGAACAATTTATCGTTGAATGTAAAACCGTCGGATATGCACATATCGGCAGTTTTCGGAGGAATGACATTTCAGGAACTTGATTATGTTAAATCAACTGAATATTCAGCTACCTACTATTCATCAACCGGTTGGTTCGGTGATCTTGAATCATTTCCTGAGAACAGGGCTGTAAGACTAAAAAAAGCAACTGCTGACAACTTAACCGTTACTGGGAAAGAGATAAATCCCGCTATAACCCCGATAAGTCTTGTTCCGGGTTGGAATAGTATTGCATACCTGCTTAATAAAAACGTAGCAGTAAATGATGCTTTTGATGTTACGTCAATTCCGGAAGGTAATGTTGTGCTGAAGGGCGAAAGCGGCTCGAGTGTTTATTTTGAAGGAACAGGATGGTCCGGAGAGATTGACAGTTTAAGAGTTCTTTATGGTTATAAAATCAATGTTGAGAATTCGGCTGAACTGCTATACGATGCAGCCGGTGTAACAAAGTCTGTCAGCGTGGCAAGATATACACGTGATGAACTTTTGAAGATGTATAATCTGAATCCTTCACAATTCAGATATTCATCAACACTGATAGCTGAAGTTTCGGGCAGTGACGGAACCGGAACAGTGGGACAGGGCGATCTGCTTATTGCCTATAAAGACTACGAGTGCCGGGGTGTTAGTGAAGCAAGGTATATATCATCTCTTGGCAGATATGTTTTTGTACTTACGTATTATGCCAATGTCAGTGATGAAAATGTAAATTTTAAACTGAAAAATGAGAATGCCGAATTACCAACTGATTATGCTGTTGCATTTACACCAGATGAAATAACAGGTTCAGCAACAGCTCCCAAACCTCTGTACGTAGGAGAGGCTACCGGAAAAGAAAATATCAGCAGCTTGAGTTTAGTGATATATCCCAATCCTGTCCGTGACTTTGTCAGGATATCGGCACCGGAAACCATTACATGTATTGGCGTTTTTAATTCGCTTGGTATCAAGGTGATGGAGCTGAACCCTGGCAGTGAGAATATTACCGTTCGAACGGGAAAGCTTACCCCGGGTATTTATACCTTCAGAATAGAATCGGGTGTAGATGTGGTTATTCGTAAAGTTATAGTTGCTTCAAATTAATATCTGGAAATGAAAGAGATGATGAATAAATACAATAAATATATCAGGATGGGCAAAAAAACTTTAATTAACCTTCATCTGATGATGTTGGTTCTGTTTGCCGGTTTTTTACAGCAGGAGAACATGACAGCTCAGGTACAGTTGCCTGCAATCCCGTCCAATACTCAGATGTCGAACATTTTTGAGTTTAACTCCGAGTATGTGTATCGAGTGAATCTTGACGGCACGTACCTTGAAGATGGTGCTATCATTGCATATGTTGATGGTAAAATACGCGGAGCTCAGACTGCCTCAGTGTTGTTTACACCTACCAATACCGTGGTGTATAAAATACGGCTGTTCAGTAATTCAGCTTCAGGCGAAGTCATAACCTTCAAATATTACGATATAAACAATAACAAGGTTTATGATATAACCGAAACACAGACTTTCCAGGCCGATAATGTGGCCGATTACAACAACCCTCAGACACTTAACGCTTATTGTGGTGTTGTAGGTAAACCGGCATCACTGGTTCCGGCCGATGGAAAAACGGATTTGGACAATGCTTTTACTTTTTACTGGGAACCGTCGGAAAATGCCACCAATTACAGTGTGTTTCTTTGGAAAGACGGTGATTCGGAGCCGGCTGCGGCCTATCGCAGCAATATCTACGGAACATCAGCTTATGTCAGCGGCCTTGAGTACGGAAAATCATACCATTGGTATGTGAGGGCATTTAATCAATGCGGTTATGAGGATAGTGAGCAACAGATGTTTACGGTAAGGGAACTGCCCGACCTCGTGGTTACGGCAGTAAGCTGTGCTGATACTGTTATGTCGTTTGACCCTTTTAATGTTGAAATAACGGTAAAAAATCAGGGGAACGGTGATACCCGTTCGGGACATACGTGGTATAATGCCGTTTACATTTCATCTGACAATCAGTATTCGTCTGATGACATATTAATTGGGAAGGTTCTTTGTAGTCGTGTATTGTTAAGTGACAGCTCCCTTACACAAACTGTTGAAGCTTCTGTTCCGGTGGAATATTCAGGTGATTTTTGGCTCTTTGTGAAAGCCGATGTTTACAACAATGTTCCTGAAACCGATAATGATAACAATGTTTCGGTACAGAATGAACTTTATGTTAAACCCAAACCTCTTCCCGATGTGCTTGTTGAAAATGTTACTGCTGATGGAACCGGTTATGATCCTGGAGATACTATTACTGTATCGTGGGATGTAAAAAACATTGGTAATGCTGATGCCGAAGGTGGTTGGACTGAAAGGGTTTATATTATATCGCTATCGGGAATAAAGATAAGCTTATCAGGTAATTCTGTATATTCGGAGATTCTGGCACAAAATGCAACAGTTTCAAGAAGTGGTGATTTTATCATTCCTGAAATTCCCGGATTCTCGGGTGAGGCATATGTTGAGGTTCAGTTGTATCCTTCATCCGGACTTGTTGAATTACCCGGAAATGATGCCAACAATAAAGCAACATCTGTAAATCGTATTTCCTTGAGCGAGAAACTTTACCTTACTATTCCTTCTACCGGACTCAACGAGGATTATTCAGGTGCAATGCGATGTTATGTGGCACGAAGCGGAAATACTACCGAGGAACTTGTGGTCAATCTGTCTGTTTCGCAGCAGGATGTCATAAGTCTGCCGTCATCCCTTACAATTCCTGTAAGAAATTCTTCAGGAATGTTTGACATAACCACCGTTGATAACTCTTCTCTCGACGGTACAAGAAACGTTGTTGTTACTGCCCAGGCAAACGGCTTTACAGAGCTTACAAAAGAGCTTACGGTTTATGACGATGAAGTACCTTCTTTATCTATGTCGCTTAATGTTGATACCCTGAGAGAGGGCGATACTGTTAGTGTTACAATATCAAGAGATTTAACTATATCCGACTCCACTCTTGTTTACCTTTCAACCGACAGGAGTGAACAACTGGCATTACCTAAATATATTGTTATTCCCGGAGGACAGACTTCTGCCGGAATGTCTCTTGTTGTAGTACAGGATAATATGCCTGAACTTGATAACATAACGAAGTTTATGGCAAGTTCGGCAGGCCTGGTTACTGCCGAAGAGAGTTTTGTTGTGAAGGATGATGACATTCCTGTAATTGATATGGTACTTGAAAGTGATACAGTTGCAGAAGGAGATGGAATATATGCCACAACTGCTGAAATAAAACGGGTAGAGCCGGGAACCTGTGATATCACGATTAATATTTCGGCCAATATCTCAAATGCCGTTTATTTTCCCTCATCAGTTACTTTACGTGCTGATGAAATGTCGAAAAAAATAAATATCGGAGTTGTTGACAATACTCTTGTTGACGGATTCAGAAATGTGGAAATAAAAGGAGAGGTGTATCTTGCATCGTGCAGTTGCGGTGCTCCTGCCGCCAGTGGTGGTGTTGTTACTAAAACTATTACCATAATAGATAACGACGGACCCACACTCACCCTTAGCGTAAATCCGGCATCACT
The DNA here is from genome assembly GCA_013153405.1 of Chlorobiota bacterium. Lineage (GTDB taxonomy): Bacteria > Bacteroidota > Bacteroidia > Bacteroidales > Marinilabiliaceae > JAADEM01. The sequence continues at coordinate 9,411 of JAADEM010000078.1, read as the reverse complement.
GAAAGAAGGTTTGGATGACGCAGGAACTCTTTCTGTGTTCCGTAATACCTCCACCGACTCGGATCTGACAGTGAATCTTTCAACAAACGATACTACGGAGCTTGATTTACCTGCTACAGTTACTATTCCTGCAGGAGAATCGACAGTGGAGGTTGCATTAAAAACCAAAAATGATAATGAGGAAGACGGAAATCAGATGGTCAGTATAAAGGCCGAATCTGCAGGTTTTAATCCAGGGCTTGTAATGACTTATGTTACTGACATAAACAAGGCCGACCTGGAGATGACAGATATAGAACTCGGCAATGATACCGTACTGGCCGGAGACTTTATCCGTATCGAATCTCAGATTATGAATAATGGTTATGGTACTGCTCCAACGGGCGTTACTGTTAATTTTTATCTCTCTCAGGATATCTATTTGAGTAGTGATGATACTATGTTTTATTCTGTTAAAACAAAAGAGGCGATTCCAGAAAGTGGTTCTCTGGCAATGGTTGAGGCCCTTCCTGTACCTGCTGTTACCGGAACATATTATTTAATTGCCAAAGTAAATCCTGAAACGGAAATATCCGAACTGGTTTATAAAAATAATGATGCATTGTCGGGAAAGCTTGTTGTTAATGCAGCTTATACAGTTACAGCCGAAACAGACACCGAAGAATTATCACAGGCCGCTCCTGTTACCATTAGCGGAACTGCCACGATGTCGTCAGGTGAAGTGGCTGAAAATGTGGATGTGGATGTATATATTATTTGTGACGGCGCACGCAGGGTGATAAAAACAAAAACTGATGCCAATGGTGATTATGTCGTGGTATTCAAACCTTTGATTTACGAAACCGGACATTTCAGTATCGGTGCATGCTTTCCCGGACAAGGCCTTACCGATGAGATGGATGCTTTCGACATTATGGGAATGGAACGGGTTGCTGACGATTATTTTGTGCTTGACATAAAAAAAGATGTTCCCGAAAGCGGAACTATACAAATTAAGAACAGAAGCAATATTCCGTTGCATAACATTACTATCTCTTCCGATGCTTATCCCGACGGCTGTATTTTCTCTGTCGATACAATAGCATTGCTTGACGGCGGGGCGGTTGCCGACCTGCATTATACCATTGAGGGAAAAGAGGTGACTCCTGGTGTTAATTATGTTAAGTTCCCATTGTATGTGTCTTCTTCCGACGGAGCTGAATTCAGTTTTAAAGGGTATTATTACTGTCAGGCACTTGCCGGTCATCTCGAAGCTGATCCGGTAAGCATCAATACAACATTTACCAAAGGAAAAATAAGATATTACGAGGTTCTGGTCAGAAATATCGGTGCAGGTGCAACCGGTGAGCTTAACATAGAACTACCCGATGTAAGCTACTTATCACTTGTTTCTCCTGCACAGATTAGCGACGCAGCATCTGGCGATACTATAATTATAACTCTTGCTTTTTCTGCAGATGATGATGTGCCGCTTAATATTCCTCTTACCGGAAATTTTGTAGTTCATGTGTCAAACGGTGATGACCTTTCAGTTCCTTATCGCCTGATGGCGGTTTCGGAGGATAAAGGTAACCTGATAGTTGATGTGGTGGACGAGTATACATATTTTACCGATGATGCACCGCATGTTGAGGGGGCTCACGTTGTTCTTCGTCATCCGTATACCGGTGAAATTATAGGAGAGGGCTTTACCGACACAACCGGAATATTCAGAATCGACAGTATTCCGGAAGGTGAATATACTCTCAGCGTGGAAAAAGATAAACACGACGGGTACCAGAAAAATATAACTGTAGATCCCGGAATTGATACACGTAAAACGGTTTTCCTCGATTTCCAGGCCATAACCTATAGCTGGGATGTTATTCAGGTTGATCTTGAAGATCATTATCAGATAGACCTGATAATGGAATATGAAACCAATGTGCCCGTTCCTGTTGTGGTAATGGAGATGCCTAAGGAGATGCCAGAACTTATAGGTGATGAAACATTTACTTTTATGGTTACCATCACAAATAAGGGGCTGATTACAGCTCAACATGTTGAGCTTAAATTTCCTGAAGATGACCCGGAATATGAGTGGATTTTCAGTTTTCCTCAGACAACTCTTGTGGCACAACAGGCAATTCAGGTTCCGGTTACAATGCAACGGCGGACAACAGCTCCTTCGGGCAGTAAAGCTCCCGATGTTGCATTTAATAGCGATAAATCAGGTTTTCTGAAAAGTGCCGAAGCAATAACTTCAACATCTTCGTGTACATCATATTCGATGACTCTGTACGATTATAAATGCGGTGATGACTGGAAACTGCATCAGGCAGGTGCACTGTTTACATTTTCGGGCAGAACCTGTACCGGTAGCGGAGGTGTAGGAGGTGAGGCCTTTGAATTAGAGCCCATAGGACCAGGACATAGCGATGGTGGATCATTAGGTTCGGGTAACTCATCTTATACCGGCGACAGCGGTGTTAGCTGTAATCCGTGCTTTAACTCAATAGTGGGAGCAGCAATGGGATGCACGGGCGTAAGTGATTTAATGGGATGCCTGTGGGGATTTACCGATGGATTAGATCTTGATGATGCACTCGGGTGTGTTCCGTTAGGGAAATTGGGGTGTCCGGTTGGTGTAGGGCAGGCATTATGGTGTATTTATGAAAACAGGGGAGGACCGGCTGACGGACCATCGCAAAAAGCGGATGGTGAGGTTGATGTCTTTAACCTGAAAAATGCAATTTATGTTCCGCCTGTAACTTCCAGTACTTATCTTATGTTCATATGGCAGCTTATCCTCGAAAATAAACAGGTGCAGAATTTCATGAGTGCAAGGCAGGATTATGCCTCCGAGATTATGGGTAGTATCGACTGGGAGAATAAAGAAAGTTTTAATGATTTTATGCTGAATACAAAAGAGCACATCATTAATGAGTATAACTTTTCAGCAAATGATGTACTTGCACTTAAAACGGCATTGTCAGGATCTGATTTTGATGAATCGGAAATTGATTATTTTACCGGCAGATGGAACAACAGCATTGATGCATGGGCACAGAATGTGTATGAGCCGGATGCATTGCATCCTGATATAATTAACAAAAATGTTATTGATTCGTTGTTTACTGTAAGGGGAAATGCGTTGGATTATGCACAGGCAAACGGTTATAACAGCGTTGGGGAAATGAACGAGCATGTGTTAAGCTATTTTATGGAGCTTAAAGATCAGCATACATCTTCTGTTTGTGCTTCGGTAACTATAAAAATATCGCAGGAGCTTGTGATGACGCGTGAAGCTTTTGAAGGTACATTGATTATTGAAAACGGTAACGTTACCAATGCAATGGAAAACATAAAGCTTGATATTGAAATAAAAAACTCAGAAGGGGTTGTATGTAACGATTTGTTTCATATTGAAACAAAGTCACTGGATGTGCTGACTGCTATTGACGGAACAGGAGTGCTTGAAAGCCAGCAGAAAGGCAGCGCAACACTTTTGTTTATTCCCGAAAAAGGAGCGGCACCCGAAGTGCCTGTTAGTTACTCTTTCGGAGGTTCATTTTCTTACAAAGATCCTTATACCGGATTGACAGTAACCAAGCCATTAAATCCTGTTACTCTTGACGTAAATCCTTCACCGGACCTGTTCCTGCATTATTTTATGCAGCGTAATATTCTTGGTGACGATCCTCTAACTTTAGATTATATAGAACCGATAGTTCCTGCCGAACTCGGCCTGATGATTGTGAATAACGGTTATGGTGTTGCTAAAAACGTAAGGGTTGAATCTGCTCAGCCCGAGATTGTTGATAACGAAAAAGGACTGGCTATACATTTTGCCCTGATTGGCTCAAATCTGAATGGAGAAGAGCGTCAGCTTGGTCTTACAAATATTAATTTTGGAAATATTGATGCTAAAAAAGCAACTATAGGACGCTGGTGGTTTACCAGTGACCTGCTCGGTCATTTTATCGATTATCGTACCAATGTAACGCATCTCGACAGCAGGGGTAATCCTGACCTTAGTTTGATAAGCGGGGCAAAGTTGCACGAACTGATTAAAAGTGTGAGAGTATATGGTGCTATAGATGACGGAATGAATGACTTCCTTGTAAATGACGCAATTGATGCCAGGGATATTCCCGATGCAATTTATCTGTCACAGGGCAATCAGGTGATTAACGTTTACGAAGCTGATGCTGCATCTTTCGAAGGCACATTGTCTGCTTCAACACTGAAGATTGTAAACTCCAGAACGGGCTGGAATTACATAACTATTGATGATCCGGGTAATGGCAACTATGAAATAGTTAGCGTTACACGTAATTGGGACGGAGTAGAGATTCCGTTGGATAATGCCTGGCTTACCTTTGTAACTCTTCCCGACGGTCAGGAACCGGTTTATGAGAATAAATTTCACATTGTTGATAATTTTGAAGATAGTGGCTTGCACGAATACACCATAGTATGGAGATTTCTGAACAAACAACCTTTGCAGATTGATTCTGTTTATACAGTTCCCGGTGCGGTGACATCACAACAGGTAACATCACTTAAAGTCAAATTCAACAAACCCATAGATGAATCAACATTCGATTACAATGATTTGACCTTAAGATTACAGGGGGGAGATAATATAATAACCTCAACCGTTACCATAACAAAGATCGACAGTGTTAATTACAGCATTGACCTTTCGCATGTGACAACAGGAAACGGATTTTATGCACTGACTGTTCAAACGGCTGAAATTACTGCAGCTGACGGAAATACAGGTCAGGTTGGTAAGCAGGTTACGTGGACTCAGTTCCTGTCTGTTCCGGCAGTGGAAGAGTTTACCAATATTCCTGATAGTATTATCACCACTCCGTTCGATTACTGTATGGTTAAGTTTAATATGGCTGTGGATGAGAATACCGTACTGCCCGACAGGTTTATTCTGAAACGTAACGGAAATATAGTATCCGGTACGCTGACAATTACGAAAATGGATGTTGAGTCACAGCTTTATAAAGTGTCGGGAATGGCTGCGCTGATGGCTGCCGACGGTGAATATGCTCTTACTGTGGACCTTACCAATATTGCCAATCTTGATGGTGAAAAAGGTCTTATAGAACAGACAACAGGATGGTCTCTTGACACAACTCCTCCTGTTGCTGAATCTTTCACTCCGGACAGCAACAACGGTTTTGATATTCATCATTATACCGGAATTGCAATAGAATTCAGTGAACCGGTGTACGGTATTGATGTAAATTCAGTTGAATTATGGAAAGACGGAGTACAACAACCATTATCACAGGTGCATTTCGATTATCTTGGAAATAATGTATGGTATCTTACTCAGTTCCGTCTTCTGACCTATTACGAAGGTAATTACACCTTGAAAATTAATATGGCTGAGGTATTTGATGAAGCCGGTCTTTTCGGTACCGGAACAGCAGAGTTCAACTGGACTGTTGACAGAAGTGCCCCGCCGGCCGTACAGAACCTTTCTGTATCACCCGACCTCGGATATTCCGATAGTGACAATATAACTTCTGAAATGTCGTTAGACGTGAATATGAACGTTATGAGCGATAATGCGACGATTGAGGTGTACAGAAACGATTTCGGAAACCTAACACTTCTGGCCGACACAGCGGGGGTAGCATCCGGAGCTCTGACCGTTCCTGTAACAATCTCATCACCCGGAAATATCCTGCTTGAGGTTCATTCGGTAAATGATATTGGAAATTACAGCTCATCGCAACTGGATATAGTGGTAGATCAAACAGCAATGAGTGCAGAGCTTAATATTGAAAATACAAACTTCCTCAGGAGTCATCCTGATACGGTTAATTTAACTGTTTCGGATAAACTGCAGGAAGGTTGTATTGATGTTGCTTTGCTGAAGCTTGTTAAAAACGAGAATAGTGAAGAAGTTGTGTTGTCCGGTGTTACTATTCAGCAGGTTTCTGACACTTCATATGTTATTCTCGGACTGAATAACCTTGATGCCAGATATGGTGATTACACTCTTAGTATTGATTTATCCGGTTTGCATAAATACAGTAGCGGACTGGAAGGAAACAGTATCGCATCAATATCATGGTTTATTGAGAAAATGAATCATGCTCCGGAGGCCGATGCAGGTAATAGTTTCTATGTAACAGCAGGTGATCAGTATTCGCTTGATGCATCAGGTTCGTCCGATCCCGATGGCGATAACATTTCTTATCAGTGGTATCCTCCCGAAGGAATTACTCTTGATGATGTTTCTGGTGAGCAACCTGTGTTTACAGCTCCTGCTGATTATCCCGACAGTGTACTTACGTTTGTATTGGTAGTAAGTGACGGAGAAAAATCATCTTCGGATAATGTTACCGTTTTTTATTCTACAACTACCAATACCGAACTGGAAGTTGCTGAGGATAATCTGGTTATTTATCCGAATCCGTGTACTTCATATTTCACTGCTTATTTCGGAGACAATAATATTAAGTCGATCAGACTGGTGGATGTATCCGGAGCAACTCTGATTAGAAAGGAATGGAATGGTGACAATGAACAAACCATCAGAATTGGAAGTCTTCCAAAGGGTATGTATATTGTTCAGATTGAAACTGATGAGAAAATAGTTAACCGTAAGTTGCTGATAGAGTAATTTTTTCGTATTACAATAAAGCAAAGCGGGGCATTTCTACATTGGAATTGCCCCGCTTTATTTTTCTCAGTAATTAACCAAGAGCTTTTAAACAACGGAAAAGTACTTCCTCACAGTTTTTAGTCTCGGGTCTAAAGAGCATTCAGATATTCGTGTATGTTTTCTTCTTTTGCCAGACTAAGTTTTGTTCTCAGTATATGTCTGGTGGTTTTTACACTGTCAGGAGAGATGTTAAGTAAAGAGGCGGTTTCTTTAATATTAAAGTTTAGTTTAATCAGAGCTGCTAATTTAAGTTCCGAAGGTGTGATTTTATTATTTATTTTTAAAATTTTATCATAAAAATCGGGATTTATCTCTTCAAAATAATATCTGAAGGTATTCCAGTCTTCGTCTGTATTTATATTCTGTTTTAGTTGTTTTATAATTCTTTTAACCTCAGGTTTTGTCTCTTCTGTTTTGTTTGCCAGCTCTTTCAGCGTATTTATTACTTCTCTGAGCATTTGGTTTTTCTGTATCATTAGTAGTGCCTGTGATGTAAGTTGTCTTATTTTAAAATTCAGGTCTTTTTCAAGCTTCTCTTTATCAGATTTCAAAAGTTCTCTTCTTAACAGTGCTTTTTTTCTTTTTTGTATGAAAACAATAATGGCCATAATAAGCAGTAATGTCAAAAGTATCATTCCTATCAGAAGTAGATTCTTGATCTTGGCGTCAGCTTCACGTCTGATGTTAAGTTCTGTAATTTGCAGCAGGTTTTTTTCATTTTCATAATTAGCTTCCAGATTGGCAATTGTTACTTTGGCATTCGCAACATCAATGGAGTCTTTTAATTTATTATACTTTTCATAATAGTTCAATGCTTCCTGCAAATTATTTTTCTTTTTATATATTATGTACAGTTCATAATAGCTTGTCATTTGTTCTTCAAGGTCTTTGCTTTCTTTTGCCAGAGCAAGTGACATTTTTAGATATTTCTCTGCATATGAAAAATCACCTATCGATGCATAAACTTTCCCTTTGTTCTCAAAAATTTTTGTTTTCAGTGCATCTATTACTCCTTCTGAGGCTTTCAGTGCCAGGTCATAATATGAAAAGGCCGACTCATAATCTTTAAGATTGTATGCGTATGTATTGGCCAGGTTAAGATATGCCCTTGCTGTTCCTTTTACTTCTTTATTCAGGTTATACTCGGTTATGGCTTTATGAAAATAAGCTATGGCACTATCGTTGATGTTAAGGTGATAATAGGATATTCCCATATTGTTATACAATTCTCCAAGGTTGCTGAACTCTTTGTTTTTGAACATAAGGTCCGCTGTTTTTTTTAGGTATTTAACGGCAGTTTCATAATCCTCAAGTTTATTGTACATAATCCCTATATTTCCGTTTGAAACTATTATTCCGTGTACGTGATTAATAGACTTAAAAAGTTCGAGTGCTTTGAATGCAGATTCTATAGCCTGCTTGTATCTTCCGGTTTCAGCATAAATCATTACCAGATTGATGTATGAGTTACCGAGGTTCATTGTATCATTAAGCTGTTCTTGTATTTTAATTGCTTTATTGATAAAGATTTCTCCTTTGTAATAATCACCCCTGAAAAAACTGTAAACAGTCAGCCAGCTGTATGCCAGTGATTCGTACAGGTCGTTGTTACTGGCAATTGCCTCTTTTAGCAATGTTGTTGCGTAATAGTAAGATGTATCCAGATCATTATAAATTGTATGCACAAGCAGCCTGTCGATAGTATGCAGGCGGTCTTCGCTACGAGCCGTTTTCAGCCGGTTCGTGAGGCTGTCTTTTTTGTTAATGGCAAAAGATGAAAAAGCAGATGCTGTCAGGAATAACAGTAATACAAAACTAATGGCGAAATATTTTTTCATCAGTTGTATATGAGGTCTGGCTAATAGGGTTTGTTATGTCAAAATTAACATTTTTTGATTCTATTGTCAATTTCACTTGTCTGCATTTTGTTTTGTCTGATAATCAGTGATTAACTGATTCTGGACTTTACCTGCTTCTGTTATGTTTCTATCAACTACTTTACTAAAATCTTACTTGTATTTTTTGTTACGCAATACTTAATCTCATAATTTGAGATTAGTTTATTAAGGTATGTTATGGTAATTATCACATTTTTAAAACCCAATCTTGTTATTCACTCTGATACTATTATTTCAGGAGCTGTAAATGTTTTTGACAGGGAAAAGAAACATGTTTTATGGACATTAAAGTTTGACCACAAAAGCTATGTGTCAATAAAAGTTAAGCCCGATTGGCCTAAAAATATTGAAGTAGTGGTTGGTTGCGGAAGCGATAATGTAAAGAAGGATATATCACTATAAAGTTATATGTGTGAATAATATATTTTAATCAAACCCTCTTAGGAAATGAAAAAAGTATTACTAAAATCTAAAGTTGTAATTACATATATTGTTATTAGTTTTCTTATTACAATTTCCGTTTCTGCCCAGTCACCAGGCCTGATGAGCTATCAGGCGGTTATACGGGATTCCGGTTCTGAGGAAGCAACTTGTGCGTCTTTAAAAAGTACGGATTGTATTGTTGCCTCCGCAGTTGTTGGCGATTTTTCCGCTATTGACTGGCCAGAGAGACCCTATTTTATAAAAGTGGAAACAGATATAACCGGAGGCGCTGATTATTTACTTATGGGTATTAGACAATTTAAACTAAAAGACATTTACGGCACATACAAGGCCTGTTCCTCTTGAGAATTTCAATTCCAGTATGGTGCGATTAAGAGTGTTTAAGGAAAT
>JAADEM010000020.1 GCA_013153405.1 Chlorobiota bacterium | reverse complement strand
TAAAAGGAAAATTCACGGACAAAGGGATTCCCTGGAAGTTGGTTTACACTGAAAATTTCGCAACTAAAAAAGAAGCAATGAACAGGGAACGGTTCATTAAAAAACAAAAGTCAAAGAAATTCATTATTGATCTGATAAGTTCATGACTGTTCTTTTTTTCGGAACTCAGCTGGTAGTGCATCCCGATTATCGGGAGGGTCCTGGGTTCGAGCCCCAGTTGAGTCACCAACAAGAGAGAGGTCAAAAACGGCCTCTCTTTTTTTATAATATAACACAGAGGCACGGAGACACAGAGATTATCATCCACGAATTATCCTAAATTTATCTTGATATACTTCGTGTAAATTAGTGCCATTGGTGGACAATATCTATGCGTAAATCTGCCATATCAGCGTTCATCAGTGTCCTATTCCAAACAATTCGTTCCATTCGCATAAATTCGCATAATTTGTACCCCAGCCCTGCCATTTCGTCAATTCAACAGTTTGGCCTTGTTTTTGCCGTTACTCTAATCACAACTAAAGATTACAATTTCAAAAAAAATGTTTTTGATGTAACTTTGATAAAAACATTAGTTATGATATCACCTGATAAACTATCGATACAAACCATAAAACAATCTTACAAATCGGTATGCAAGGCTCTTGAAGAACACCGCATAAAAGACGCATTCGACCTGATTGCTCCACTTGTAAAGGACTCGCACAACAGCGACCTCATTGATGCCCACTACAATATGGAGTTCAATTATAAAAGCATGCTTAAATATATGGTTGAGGGTATAAACGATCCTGAACGACAAAAAATTTACAATCGCCAGTTAAACGACATATATCAACTAATCGACAAAGTGTATGACTTTTTGATGACTAAATACAGTTATGACATATACTATGAAACCAAACGAAAAGGTGAAAAAAATTCTCTGAAAGAAGCTCTTGAAAATTATTCAGCATCCCTGACAAGTCTTGAACTTCGGAAGCTGACAGACCCCGACACAACTTTTTCTGACGAAGAGCAAAACACCGTCTCTGACGTTTTCAATAAGATCTGGACTCTTTCAGAAACAGACGAAAAAGAATTAACGTTATTACGCGATATGTTTGCCAGCGAACAGGCTCCATGGTACCACAAGGCTCTTTTTGTATCTGCTGTTATCATGGCTCTGCTTAACCATTTTGATGAAAAACTGACAATTTTGCTATTCGAACTTACACAAGTTACGCAAGAGCAGGTAAGTGCGAGAGCAATTACAGGACTTATGCTTATTCTATATAAATACGATGCCCGTTTAAAAATCAATGATGAGATAAGCTCCAGAATAAAGCTGCTTGCCGAAGATGATAAACTTACCGGTCTGATAAAAACCATTATTATACAGCTAATCAGAACCCGTGAAACAGAAAAGATATCGAAAAAACTTACAGACGACATCATTCCTGAGGTCGTTAAAATGCAGCCGAAAATAAAAGATAAACTCGATCTTGAGAATCTGATAAGTGACAAAACTGGCGAAGATAAAAATCCTGACTGGCAGGATGTTTTTGAGGATTCGCCGGAATTACTGAATAAACTTGAAGAGATAAGTCAGTGGCAGCTTGAAGGAGCCGATGTATTTCTCACTACTTTTAAAATGCTGAAACACTTCCCTTTCTTCAATGAAATACCTAACTGGCTGACACCATTCTACCTTGAAAACCCGGCAGTTCTGGAAGCCTTAAGCAACGACGATGTTTTTAAAAGCCCTGAGCTTCTGGAGGGATTGCAGGATTCACGATTTCTTTGCAACTCCGACAAATATTCCCTGATTATGAGTATTCAGCACATGCCGGCTATGCAAAAAGAGATGATGGGTAAAATGTTTGGTGCCGAACTTCAGCAAATGGCCGATATAGAAAAAGATGAAAAAGCCCTCGATTCTAATCATTCAAAATTAACTATCTCAAACCAGTTTATTCAGGATTTATACCGCTTGATTAAAGTTCATCCTCAAAAAAATAATTTTGAAGATATATTCGGCTGGGATATGACTTTCCACAAAAAATGGTTCTTTAATATCCTTCTGCCCGAAACAGAAACCAAAGTTCAGATAGGAGAATATTTCTTCAAGAAAAACTATTATCACGAAGCCCTTGAAATATTCATTACTCTTAGCGAACAGAACAAGCCAACACTTGATCTTACCCAAAAAATTGCATACTGCTACCAACAGCAAAACGATTATGACAATGCATTGAAATGGTACCTGCGTGCAGATTTCTTCGAAACACAAACTGCCTGGAATAAAAAAAAGATAGCTTTATGCTACCTTCATCTTAACAATCCCGAAAAAGCGCTTGAGTACTACAAAGAAGCAGACAACATCACACCTGACAATCTGCACACCCTGGCATCTATAGCACACTGCCTTTACGAAATGAAAGAATACGAAGAGGCTCTTAAATATTACTTCAGAGTAGAATACATGGAACCGGCAAATACAAAAGTATGGCGTCCTATTGCATGGTGTTCGTTTGTTTTAGGAAAGTTCGAACAGGCTGAAAAATATTACCAGAAATTAATTGTAAACAAAGAAACAGGCACAGACCTGATGAACCTCGGACATGTTTTATGGTGTAAGGGAGAACGTAAAGAGGCACTTAACGTATATCAGAAAAGTATAACGGCCGAAGGATACTCGTTGAAAGACTTTGAAGAGGATTTTTATTCCGATACTGACACTCTGATAAAAAACGGAATTAACAGTGAAGATCTCCCTATTATGCTTGACCAGATAAGGTATTCTATAGAAGAATGATTAGAATACCAGAATGAGAGGATGTCCCCAAAGCCGTCATTTCAACTGTTTATGACACTTCTGTCCCGGCATTTTCTTATCATACCCAGGACATTCAAGATGTTTTTTACAATAACATAATATATCTAACTTTCCGGACATCCTCTTCATTAAGTTTTAATTTGCTTTAAGGTTACTTTTTTTTAAACAACCCAATTACAAAAAGCAGTATAACAGCACCAACTACAGCTGTTATTATCTGCCATACCAATGAGTCACCGGAAATGCCGAAAAAACTGAAAACCCAGCCTCCTATTACGGCACCCACTATGCCTAAAATAATATTAATTAAAAGGCCGAAACCTCCGCCTTTCATTATAAGGCCGGCAAGCCATCCTGCTATTGCTCCGATAGCAAGAAAAATAAGAATAGAAACTAAATCCATAACTCTGTTTTTTGATTGAACTACACTAAGTTACAAAAAAACATAAAACAATTCCTACTACTTTAAAAAAAACAATTGAACTTTTTATCTTTATGGTCATATGGCAAAAAAGAAAATAACAGCAGAAATATACAGTTACGGAATATATTCCAGCTGGGACAGGAATTCGCGTGAACTGCCGAAAATAAAAAAAATTACCGACCGGATTCCTGTTACACCTGATATTGAATTCGGCTGTGTGATAAAGATAAAAGGTGCAAAAGGAAAAATTATTAAATTCCGAATAGATCACCCTCCGTTCAAGGATAACAAGGGTAATATTGCTCCTTCTTTCGAAGGTGAATATTTTATAAACAGCAACGATTATGAATTTTTCCTGGGCGACACGGTTTGGGAACCTTATGAAGATAAGGCTGGGATATGGGAACTAAGTACTTTCCTTGACGGAAAAAGGTTAAGTTATAAAAAACTTTATCTGGAACTTTAAATATTTGATAATGTCCAAAAAGTAAAACATTGACGTCATTGCGAGAATTCACCCCAACATTTGGGGCATAATGAGGATATGACGAAACATTCTCGTCACTGCGATGAGCGCTAGCGAAGAAGCAGTCTCCCTATTGCCGGGGATTGTTTCACCCCATAAAATGGGGTTCGCAACGACGCACAAATTTTATTGACAATCAGCGCCTTAAGCAATTCCGTCATTGGTAGGAGGAACGACGAAGCAATCTTTTTATTTTCAACATTTATGAATTTGGAGATTCTTTCATTTCATTCGGAATGACGACTTTTTGGACATCATCGAATTGGCATTATATCCATTTTCATTTTTCATCAATATAAACTATCTTTCAATCAGAAATGTGAATCTGAGAAACCAACCACCTATGAACATTCTTCTGAATATGTCATTTCATGTTGATTTTTTCCCGCTGATGATAGTGATGACACTGGCATGGGCAGCTCCGGTCATATTATCACTGTTCAGAATAGGTAAAGTTCCCACCGTTATAGCTGAAATAATCCTTGGTTATATACTGGGACATTTCCTCATGGAGAAGTTCAGTCCGGAAAGCATAAAAATCCTTGATTTCCTTGCATTGGCAGGTTTTATCTTCCTTATGTTCCTTAGTGGATTAGAAATTAATGTAGATCAGATCATTGCCTCTCTGCCCCGTAAAAAACTCACACTTGCCACATTCCTCAAAAATCCTTTGCTAACAGGAATCACGCACTTTGGAATAACACTGGTACTGTCGTACATCAGCACACTGGCACTTGCCCGTTTCATCCATATTCCCAGCATCTGGTACTTCTCACTTATCATGGTAACCACCTCGGTAGGAATAATTTTGCCAATACTGAAAAACCGGGGAGAGATAGCCGGTCATTACGGACAGATGCTGATAATTACTGCTGCCGTTGCTGACATTTTCAGTATTATCCTGTTCTCATTTACGGCTTTTACACTGAAAAACGGATTTAAGTTTGAGCTGCTTTATATATTCTTCCTCTTTTTTGCCTTTTACATTTTCAGCATTATAGGCCAGAAAATGCGGGGCATACCTATTGTGAAAAAGATGTCATTCCGTTTCTCCCACTCAGCATTGCAGATAAAAGTACGGGGAACGGTTCTTATCATCATTATTTTTGTAGTGATGGCTCAGCTGATAGGAGAAGAAGAGATACTGCTGGGAGCTTTTCTTAGCGGACTGATGATGTCGGGATTTATGCACAAAGGACGATCCCTGCTTATTCTTAAAATGGATGGTATGGGATTCGGCTTTTTTATCCCCATATTTTTTGTGATGGTAGGAATGGAATTTGATACAGGCGCATTTTCCGAATTTGACAGTTCAATAGTGTGGTTCCTGCCTACCCTGCTTATTATCCTTTTTGCCATCAAACTTATTCCTTCAATGATGTGGATACGGCTCTTTGGTTTCAGACGAGCACTGGCCGGAGGATTTCTTGTATCATCACGACTAAGCCTTATTATTGCAGCATCAGCTATCGGACTTGAAATGGGAGTTGTAACACCCGGAATTAATGCCGCTTTTATTCTTATGGCTATCGCAACATGCCTTCTGTCTCCAGTTATCTTCAACCTGCTAAACCCTCGAAATATTCTTGACGGACAAAAAACAATAATTGTAGGAGGAAGCAGTACGGGAGTTTTGCTTTCGCGCCGCCTTCATGCTCACGGTAAAAGTTCAATAATTATAGAGAAAGATCCTGAACGTTTTAAGGCAATACAGGAAAAAGGACTTAATGTAATACCCGGAGACGGTACATGCGAAGAAATTTACCGGAAACTAAAACTTAGTGCCGGAAATTATGTAATTCTTGAAACCGGCAATGATGAAACTAACATAAAAATTGCGCATTTGTTGCGCGAACAGTTTTTGCACGAAAACATTATAGCACGAACAAAACTAAAACACATCGAAAATAAGCTGAACCTGATGAATGTTGATACTGTTGATGAAAGACGGGTTCTGGCAACCACACTCGAAAACCTCATCCTGCGTCCTAATACTTATCACGACCTGGTAGAAAGTTTCGATAATTATATTGTGGAAGAGATTATGATTACAAGTGACGAAATCGACGGCAAGCAGATAAAAGAAATCCCATTCCAGTATAATGCTATTCTGATGATGATAAAATCAGGTGATGAACTGAAAATACCTCACGGCGACACTTACCTGAAAAAAGGCGACATCATCCACGTATTCGGAACTCCGTCAGCACTGCTCGAAACGCATAAGCTTGTAGAGTAATTTAGCTCGAGGCTGAAAGGCGTTAGTCTTCAAATGACAATCAGCAAGCGTTTTAGGCAATCAGCAATCGGTATCATCCGGTAATACTCCCCCTGAAACCTATTAAAATAGGCAAAGCTATTTCATGAATCATTGAACTTCCTGAAACTCCTTGAGCAACCCTCCAAAGATGAACCATAAGCTAAGCCCCCCAATACCTACACATTAAATCTGAAATGCATTATATCACCATCCTGAACAACATAATCTTTCCCTTCTATTCGCATTTTACCTGCCTCTTTACACGCCTGCTCCGAACCGAGGGCTACATAATCCTCGTATGATATAACCTCAGCACGTATAAATCCCTTTTCAAAATCGGAATGAATTACACCAGCAGCCTGCGGTGCTTTGGCTCCTTTAGGGTATGTCCAGGCCCGAACCTCTTTTTCTCCGGCAGTAAAAAACGTTTCGAGATTAAGAAGCCTGTACGCAGAATGAATGATTTTCACCACACCTGACTCTTTAAGCCCCAAATCTTCAAGAAACATCTGTCGCTCTTCAAATGTTTCAAGTTCTGCAATCTCGGCTTCTGTTTGTGCCCCGACAACAAGAATTTCGGCATTTTCATCTTTCACAGCCTCACGAACTGCATCAACATATTTATTTCCCGAAACAACCGATGCTTCATCAACATTACAGACATACATCACCGGTTTGTTTGTCAGAAGGAATAAATCTCTGGCCACTTTTTGTTCCTGTTCATTGAGCTCGACCGTACGTGCCGACTTCCCGCTTTCCAATGCCTCTTTATATCTCTTAAGAACCTCAACAAGTCGTTTGGCATCGGGGTCTTTCGCTTTCGCCATCTTCTCAGCTTTAACAAGACGATTTTCCACCGTCTCAAGATCTTTTATCTGTAGTTCAAGATCTATTACCTCTTTATCTCTTACCGGATCAACAGTTCCGTCCACATGGGTTACATTCTCATCATCGAAACATCGCAAAACATGAATTATGGCATCTGTTTCACGAATGTTTGCAAGAAACTTATTCCCTAGTCCTTCACCTTTACTGGCTCCTTTCACAAGCCCGGCAATATCCACTATTTCAACAGTAGTAGGCACTACTCTTTGTGGTTTAACCAACTCCTCAAGCTTGCTCAACCGCTCGTCCGGAACTGTTATAACACCCACATTAGGTTCAATAGTACAAAAAGGAAAGTTAGCCGATTGTGCCTTAGCATTCGACAAGCAATTAAAAAGTGTTGATTTACCCACATTCGGCAATCCCACAATACCACACTGTAACCCCATAGCTTTAAATTATAACGTTTTTTATTTCAGGATGCAAAAGTACATCTTTTTTTAAAGTTATAAATTATTGATTCTACATTCTTTTTTCTATCTTTAAAATACTTAAATAAAACCCAATGCGGTCAAAATGCTATTATAATAAGTTTTTTATAACAATCATGTTGTTACTTATTGTAATCAGCAACGCTATAAGTATCATTAACAATAACTTCAGCACACCTGCCGTCATTTCGGTATCTTTCTCATCTATTCTTTTAGTACAATTTTTCTACATGATATTCCATAATAACAATGACATATCATGCATACATAAAGATAAACGATCAAAAGATTCATCAAAAGTTTACATTACAGATGAAAGATACAAAAGCCTGCTTGAAATATCTCCGGCAGGTGTTTATATGATACAGGAAGGCAAGGTCATATACAGCAACCCTAAATTAATAGAACTATTGGGTTACAACAATCTGGATGAGATAACAGGAAGGCCGGTAACTGACTTCATACTGCCCAAATATCACCATATAGCCAGAAAAAGAATGGCTCTGGCATTACAGAAGATAGGCTCAAAAATTAACCCGTTAGAAGAAACTTTTGTAAAAAAAGATGGCTCCACAATAAATGTAATCGTAGTTTCATCTTCCATGATTTACCTGGATAAACCAACTATTCAGGGATATGTATTCGACATTTCCAGAATTTTAAAATTAAAGAAGAAACTAAAAAAAAGAAACAAGAAGCTTTTAAAGCAGAAAAAAGAACTCATAAAGGCACGAAACGAAGCCATGAAAGCCGACAGGCTGAAATCAGCTTTTCTTGCTAATATTTCACACGAAATCCGAACACCCATGAATTCTATCATAGGTTTTTCTTCGTTACTGGCTCAGGATACAAAATCGCCAGAGAACAAACAATATGCCGATATAATAAACGACAACTGTAATATATTGTTAAACTTGATTGAAGACATTATTGAAATTTCAAATATTGAAACAGAACAGGTAAAAATAACTAACGACAACTACCACATTAATGAAATTATAGATAACCTGTATTACAAATTCAACAATACATTTGAACATAAAAACATTCAATTTATAAGAACAAAACCGGAAAGCGATATTGTGATGTATACCGATGACCAGAAACTTAGCCGGATTTTATCAAACCTTTTATCGAATGCTTTTAAATTCACGGAAAAAGGGAAAATTGAATTCGGATACAGAGTTATAAATTCAGATGATTATAACGAAATAGAATTCTTTGTGACTGATACCGGAAAAGGGATAAACAGCAGTGATGCAGAACTGATCTTTGACAGATTTACCAAGTTATCAGAAACAGATTCGAAAATATATAGTGGAACAGGAATAGGCCTTAATATGGTAAAAAAACTTACAGATATGCTTGGTGGTTCAATCAGAGTAGAATCCAGATTAAACGAAGGAACCGCTTTTTTTATAAAATTTCCGTTAAATCCGGTTTAAACCTTTTACCTGATTAAAAGTCAAAGAGAACATATCATTTAAAATCTCTTAATGAGAAAAGCTGAAGTTCCGGATAAAAAAATTGCAAACCTTCTGAAGAATCCTTCAAACAAAGAGAAGGCATTCTCTCTGCTGGTAAAAAAATATCAGGAGCGCTTATACTGGCATATTCGTAAAATGGTTATTTCCCATGATGACACTGATGACATATTGCAGAACACTTTTATAAAAACCTGGAAAGGTCTTGATAAATTCAGAGGTGATGCATCGCTGTACACATGGCTTTACCGGATAGCCACCAACGAAACATTAACCTTTCTGAAAAATAAAGACAAAAGAAATGCAGTATCGCTAAATAACGAAAATGTAATACCGGAAAACCGGCTTAGAAGTGATTCCGGTTTTAACGGAAATGAAATTCAATTGAAACTTCAGAAATACATTCTTATGTTGCCGGATAAACAAAGACTTGTTTTCAACATGAAATATTTTGATGAAATGAAGTATGAAGACATTGCAAAAATAACAGGTAATTCTGTCGGTGCATTAAAAGCTTCTTTTCATCATGCGGTAAACAAACTTAAAAGCATGTTTAAGAATGATGAAATAATATAATCTGAATAATTTTTCGAAGAACCATTAAACCTTTTTAAATTTAACACATCTAAAACGTAGACAAAGACATCAAAATGAGCAATAACGATGACATATTTGACAATCTGGAAAAAATAAAAAACAATCCTCCTTTTGCTGTACCAGAAAACTACTTTGATACTTTTCATGACAGATTAATGAAAAAAATCAAAAATGAATCAGACAGCAAGCAGACCGGGATTAAACGATTTTTAAAACCACTTACCGGAATTGCTGCTTCTATTATTCTGGCTACAGCATTATACTTTGCATTTTTTATGGTTCACAAAAACATTGCAACTGCTGAAAATGACACCATACTGCTGAATGAATTTGACAAAGTAATAGAAGACCCTGTTGCAATGCAACTTAACGAATACGATCTAACGTGTTACATCACCGGTTGTAACCAGACAATAACTGATTTTGAAAATGACGACACTGATTATTCGGATTTAACCATTGAAGATATCGATAACCTTATTTTATTTTAAAACCTGCATAAATCACCTGAAATGAAAAAATTATACATTTACGTACTTTTGGCCATGACTACCATTTCTCTTTCGGCACAAGACAGATTCCAGGAACGAATGGAAAGGCTGAAAGCCCAGAAAATTGCATTCATTACGCAGCGAATTAATCTTACTCCTGATGAAGCACAGGTTTTCTGGCCTGTTTACAATGAACTGGCATTGAAAAAAGAAGAACTAAACAAAAAGCGAAAAGAGATAGCCCAGGAACTTAAAAATAACAAAAACACCTATTCAGAAACCGAAAAAGAAAAACTCGCTGATGAATATGTCGGACTGAAATTAAAAGATGCTAATCTCGACATTGAATACCATGAAAAATTCAAGAAGATTTTAAGCATTGATAAAGTTCTGAAACTTTATCAGGCCGAAATGGCATTTAAAGGCTATCTCATGAATAAACTAAGACAACAAAATTCAAATGGCGGACCACAACGCCCGCCACATAAAAGATTTGAATAATATCTGTCACCGGGTGAACTTAAATTCCCGGTGACTTTTTTCATTCCGCAAACTCGTCAAACCTACCCTCCTGCAAAAAACCGATGCTTGCATCAATCTCCTTGTACATTATTTTGTCCTCCTTCACAAAAGTCACAGCTTTTCTATACTCTTCAAGGAAATTCTCAAGATAAGGCGATGTTTTTGCCGGACGACGGAACTCCATTGCCTGAGAAGCATTAAACAGCTCTATTGCCAGAACACGTTCCACATTTTCAGCTATTTTCAGCGCTTTGGTAGCGGCATTACCACCCATACTGACATGATCCTCCTGCTCATTTGATGAAGGTATACTATCAACTGACGACGGAGTCGCCATTTGTTTATTCAAACTTACAATTGATGCTGCCGCATACTGAGGTATCATAAATCCGGAATTCAGCCCGGGATTAGCTACCAGAAATTCAGGAAGACCTCGTTCGCCTGCTATAAGCCTGTAAGTACGACGCTCAGAGATACTTCCAATTTCACTCATGGCAATTGAAAGAAAATCAAGAGCAAGTGCAAGCGGCTCTCCATGAAAGTTTCCTCCCGAAATGATCATATCTTCATCCGGAAAAACAATCGGATTGTCTGTGACCGAATTTATTTCCGTCATTACAACCTTTGAAACATAATTAATAGCATCCTTCACTGCTCCATGTACCTGTGGTACACAACGAAAAGAGTATGGATCCTGCACATGCTTCTTCGGCCTGTTTATTAGCTCACTACCTTCGAGTAAAGCTTTAATATTCTTTGCAGTCTCAATTTGTCCGGTATGAGGACGTATGACGTGAAGCTGATGAAAGAAAGGCTCAATACGGCCATCAAAAGCATCAAGCGAAACAGCCGCAATAATATCGGCATACTTAACCAGACGAAAAGCCCTGAGTAACGTATAGACAGCATGTGAACTCATGAACTGTGTTCCATTAAGTAATGCCAATCCCTCTTTTGCCTCAAGTTTAATAGGTTCCCAGCCATTTTTCCTGAGCATTTCCGAAGCCTCAATTTTTTCATCGTTGCAGTAAACATAACCATGCCCAAGCAAAGGCAGAAACAGATGCGCAAGCGGAGCCAGATCTCCCGAAGCACCAAGCGAACCCTGCTCATAAACAATAGGGTAAATTCCATTATTAAAGAAATCAATAAGACGCTCAACGGTTTTTAGCTGAACTCCAGACTTTCCAAGACTCAAAGCATGAATCTTTAACAAAAGCATAAGCTTAACCACCTCACGCGGAACCTCCTTGCCCACACCACAGGCATGACTCATAACAAGGTTTTCCTGAAGTTTACTCAAATCTTCTTTTGATATTGAAATATTATGCAAAGCTCCAAACCCTGTGTTTATACCATAGATCGGCTTATCTTCTTTCCTGATTTTTTCGTCAAGATAATTTTTACACTTTACTATGAGCTCTCTGGCCTCTTCTGATAAACGAAGCTCGTATCCTTCTTCAAGGATTGTTTCTATTTCCTTAAACGTTATTTTTTCGGGTGATATATAATGTACCTTTTCCATCCTTTTTTAATTTTAATTTAATGAATAGTCAGAATTAATAATTGCTAAACACAAAGTACCATCCTGATATTAATACAATACAGGTATGAACAAAAAAAAGACAGAAAAGGTCAGGGGAAGCGGATATCTCCTCCCATTGAATATATTACAAGCTCACTGTTTCTAAATCTTCGCCCCATTTTTACTATGCATTAAAAAATGCAATAACGCGAAAAAAATATTATTTTTTAATGACAGTTATCAATTTTTCAGGAGTTACATTCTCCTGCTCTCCTGTTTCCATATTTTTCAGATTAATAACTCCCTCTTTTATTTCATTTTCACCAACCATTGCAACAAAAGGTATATTCTTTTTATTTGCATAGGTCATTTGTTTCTTAAGTTTTACAGAGTCAGGATAAATTTCGGCATTAATACCTGCATTTCTTATTCCCGAAAGCAGTTTCATACAGTGCAATTGTTCTTTCTCACCAAAATTAACAAACATAAGCTGTACTGATGCATCTGAATGAGCGGGGAAAAGCTCAAGCTGATTCATTACATCATAAATACGATCGGCACCAAAAGATATCCCAACACCCGAAACATTCTTAAGCCCGAAAATTCCGGTAAGGTCATCATAACGGCCACCTCCGGTTATACTGCCTATTTCCACATCCTTCGCTTTCACTTCAAAAATAGCTCCGGTGTAGTAATTCAGGCCTCTTGCAAGAGTAAGGTCCATCTCAATTTCCAGGTTCAGGTCAAGAACATCAAGCATCTCAAAAACCTTTTCAAGTTCTTCAACTCCTTTAATTCCGGTTTCAGAGTCTTTCAACACTTCTTTCAGCTTATTAAGCTTTTCAGAATTATTTCCTTCAAGTAAGATTATTGGCTGAAGCTCATCTATCGCCTCTTTGCTCAAACCTTTAGCTTCAAGCTCTGCATTAACATTGTCAAGACCAATCTTATCAAGTTTGTCTATCGCAACTGTTATATCTACTATCTTCTCCGGAGCTCCAATTTTTTCGGCAATGCCGGCAAGAACCTTACGGTTGTTCAATTTCAGAACCACATTGATATTCAGGTTACGATAAACCTCATTAACAATCTGAATCAGTTCCACTTCATTAAGCAGCGAGTTGCTTCCAACCACATCCACATCACACTGATAGAATTCACGGTAACGCCCTTTCTGAGGACGATCGGCACGCCACACCGGCTGTATCTGATAACGCTTAAACGGAAAAGCTATTTCATTCTGATGCTGCACCACGAAACGTGCAAAAGGAACAGTCAAATCATAACGTAACCCCTTTTCGCTAATCTGCATGGCAACTTTATCCGATAACTTCTCTGATAACAACTCAGGATCAGCTTTACGTAAGAAATCACCGGAATTAAGAATCCTGAATAAAAGCTTGTCTCCTTCCTCTCCATACTTACCAAGAAGCGTAGAAAGATTTTCCATTGCCGGAGTTTCAATAGGCAGATAGCCGTACTTTTGAAAAACCTCTTTTATAGTATTGAAAATGTAATTCCTTTTTACCATTACTTCAGGTGAAAAGTCTCTTGTTCCTTTGGGTATTCCGGGTTTCTGTGCCATAATATTGCTCTTTCTTTATAGTATATAATCAAGGTAACACTATCTATCCGGTTGTTATAATTATATCATTCCCTGCTGCGTCCTTTTTAACTCTGTTCATAAAACTAATCATACAGGACCAAAACCAGATAATGCATTTACCACAAAACAGCTGCAAATTTATCAAAATATTCCTATATCAAACGGTATGCACATTTAAACATATTTGCTGTTTTTATGTTTAAAATAACGATAAATAAATTATTAACTATAAAATTCAACAAACATGGATGTTACAGATAAAGTATTAGAAGCAATGAGCAGTGCCGGCAAGCCATTAAAGGCGGGTGAGATTGCCGAAATAGCCGGACTTGACAAAAAAGAAGTTGATAAAGCAATGAAAGTTCTGAAAAAAGAAGAAAAAATCGCTTCACCTAAACGATGTTACTGGGAACCAAAAAAATAGACAACTAACGGCCTCCGGACTACCTCCTCACAACCCTGAGGCCGTTATTTTTTCCCTCTTTTAATCGTTTATTTCATCATTTTCATCATCCCGTTATCTTTTTTTATCAAAGCTTGAAAACTTTTCTCTCTTTTTCCGTATAAGCTAGTAACTGTTTGGAATCTGGTTTTACAATTATTTTTTTTAAGATGGGAAAAACAATCCTTATTGTTGATGATACATCTGCTATTGTTGAATACATAAAAGATGTGTTAAGCACAATAAACTCTTTTTTTAAGTTCATTACTGCCACAAACGGATATGAAGCATACAAGCTTGCAGTCAACGATAAGCCTGATGTTATCATCATGGATTGGGACATGCCACTGATGAATGGCCTTGAAACACTGATTCGTATTAAAAGAAACACAAAAACCAAAGATATTCCGGTGATTATCACAACTGTAAATGCCGATCAGGACAAACTCAGGTCTCTTACCGACAATAAGGTATTCAGCTACATAAAGAAGCCTATAATCAATCACGAGCTAACAACAAAGTTCAATAATGCACTGATTCTTTCAAATGCATTGAAACAGCTTAAAACAGAAAAGCAAAAGCTACTGATAGAAAAGCAGAAAACCGATTCTATTTTGAGGGCCATACTTCCTGGGAAAATAATTCATGATATTAAAAAAACAGGTTATTCTTCACCACGAAAATACAAAAACACTGTTGTTATCTTCATTGACCTGGTAAACTTCACCCAAAAAACCCAGACAATGTCTCCACGCCGGCTCATAAAAGAGTTAAACGAACTTTATTCGGCATATGATGAAATAATAACAAAACACAATTGTACCCGAATAAAAACAGTGGGTGAT
Organism: Chlorobiota bacterium; assembly: GCA_013153405.1. GTDB lineage: Bacteria > Bacteroidota > Bacteroidia > Bacteroidales > Marinilabiliaceae > JAADEM01. The sequence continues at coordinate 61,790 of JAADEM010000020.1, read as the reverse complement.
GCATATGTGGCAACCAGTGGTTTGCCAACACCAAACAAAGATGCAGTGCTGAATGCCATTGAAGCAGCTCTGGAAATTAGAAATTTCTTAATAAACCGGAATTTATCAAATTCAGTTAAGTGGGAAATAAGAACCGGCCTGTATTACGGCGATGTTATTGGCAGTCTGGTTAGCATGACAAATTCTGCATTCGATATATTCGGTCACACTGTAAATATGGCTGCCAGGTTCCAGTCTGCATGTGACCCCATGCAGATTAATATTCCTGAAAGTATTAAAAACATTATCAAAGATAAATACAGGCTAATCGAAAGACTTCCGCATCAAGTAAAAGGTCAGGGAATAATGAAAATGTATTATGTTCATCATCCTATTTCAAAGAATGTATTAGTTCCTGCCAAAGAAGAGATTTTAACAACGAATAAACCTATTATTTCTTATTAAGAACAAGGACTGTTCAATAAAAACTTCAATTAATTTATGCAGGGAAGAGCTGTAAAAAAACACTTCTGCTTAATGAATTCTTTATCTGTTTGCACTTTTTATTAAACAGTCCTCGTTATAATACTATTTTATAAGTTTTCTGTATTTAATTCGATGAGGTGTTATATCGCCAAGACGTTTCTTTTTATGTTCTTCATATTCCGAGAATGAGCCTTCATAAAAATATACTGTTGAGTCTCCCTCAAAAGCAAGAATATGAGTTGCCACACGATCAAGAAACCAACGGTCGTGAGAAATGACGACTGCACAACCGGCAAAATCCTCAAGTCCTTCTTCAAGTGCACGTAGTGTATTAACATCGATATCATTGGTAGGCTCATCAAGCAACAGCACATTGGCTTCCTCTTTAAGTGTAAGAGCCAGATGCAACCGGTTACGTTCTCCTCCTGATAAAACACCACATTTCTTTTCCTGATCAGCCCCTGTAAAATTAAACCTTCCAAGATATGCTCTGGCATTTATCTCACGGCCACCCATACGGATAAAGTCAGCACCTCCCGAAACCACCTCATAAACACTTTTTTCCGGATCGATAGCTGTATGTGTCTGATCAACGTATCCAATTTTTACAGTTTCTCCAACCTCAAATTCACCCTTATCAGGCTTTTCCATTCCCATTATAAGACGAAACAAGGTTGTTTTTCCTGCTCCGTTTGGACCTATCACTCCTACAATTCCGTTAGGTGGTAAAACAAAATTCAGGTTTTCAAACAAGAGTTTATCTCCGTACCCTTTTGCCACATCTTTAGCAACAATTACTTTTTCGCCCAGACGAGGTCCGTTGGGTATAAATATTTCAAGCTTGCCCTCTTTCTCTTTAACATCCTCTTTCAGCAACCTGTCATAAGACGACAAACGTGCTTTTGATTTGGCATGACGAGCTTTAGGAGCCATTCTAACCCACTCAAGTTCACGCTCAAGGGTTTTGCGTCGTTTTGATGCCTGCTTCTCTTCCATCTCCATTCGTTTGGTCTTCTGCTCAAGCCACGAAGAGTAATTTCCTTTCCAGGGAATTCCTTCCCCTCTGTCAAGTTCGAGAATCCAACCTGCAACATTATCCAGAAAGTATCTGTCGTGGGTAATTGCTATCACAGTTCCCTTATACTGTTGCAAATGTTGTTCAAGCCACATTACCGATTCGGCATCAAGATGGTTAGTTGGCTCATCAAGCAGCAGAATATCGGGTTCTCTCAACAAAAGTCGACAAAGAGCAACCCTTCGCTTTTCGCCTCCCGACAGTACTGCAATTTTCTGATCCTCCGGCGGACATCGTAAGGCATCCATTGCCCGTTCCAGTTTTGTATCAAGATTCCAGGCATCGTACTGATCAATTTTTTCTTGAAGTCGGGCCTGCTCATCCATCAGCTCCTGCATTTTATCAGGATCCTCAAGAACATCCGGATCTCCAAAACGAAGATTTATATCTTCATATTTTTTCAGAACATCTACCACCTCCTGAACTCCTTCCTCCACTACCTCACGCACAGTTTTATCATCATCGAGCTGTGGTTCCTGTTCCAGATATCCGATTGTATATCCAGGAGAAAAAACCACCTGTCCCTGATAGTTTTTTTCTTCTCCAGCAATAATCTTCAGAAGCGTGGATTTTCCCGAACCATTAAGTCCGATAATACCAATCTTAGCTCCATAAAAGAAGGATAGATAAATATTATTCAAAACTTTCTTCTGCGGCGGGTAAACTTTACTCACCTCAACCATACTGAAGATCACCTTTTTATCGTCAGCCATATCAATATTTTGTGTTTGTTAATTATTTTATGGCACAAAGGTATCTTCTTCCTTCCGGAAAACACAACTAAAATCAAAGAAAATCACGCTATGAATTTTTACACATTACGATTAATGTCCCGCCATCTTTTTCAAATCTTTGGCAAGCAGATAATCTCTGTTTTTTGAATTAATCATATGATAATCGAAATAGTAAAAGTTTGCATCTGCCGCACCCATCAGAATTTTATAACAACGTGCTTTATATCTGGTTCCTTCAGGTCCTACTTTATGCAAAAACACAACATCGGGGTCCTTGCGTTCAATAGCATTCATAACTTCTTCCCTTGATACTATCTGAACATCGTAAGGATATATTTTTTGTATTTTTTTCTGGGTATTAATTGTAGGTTCCAGGTCGTCGGCAACCAGCAGTAACTTTTTATCTTTCAAGCTTTTGATATTCTTATTGTAATATTTAAACACATTAGCTTTAATAAGATTAGGATTCTCAGTCATGAGTTTCACATGATTCTGAATAAACCGTATAAAAGCATCAAGTTTATATGAGTAGCTGTCGTCTTCAACCCTGTAATATGATAAAGGAACCGAGCAAAGGTCAGGCATATCCCTTACTTCAGTTTGTTCTTTCCCCATGAGCAGACTCAGAAAATTATATCTTGCCTTTGTTTTATCCTTATCAAAAGTTGCTGTCGTTATCAACAAAAAGGAGTATGCCGGATCATCTTTTTTTGTTTCAAACTCTTTTTCCGATATAAATTCATAATCGGTAAGAGTCCAGTCTTTTTTCATTATCTCTTTTATCTTAAAATTAAAATCACTCATCGGATTAGCATCCAGTACTACCAGGGTAAGTGTATTGTAAAACGCATCATAATCGGCTTTTGTAGGCAGATGCTCCTGCGTGAATGCAGATATCAGAAAATTAATTAAAAGCACTGATGTAAAAACTATTCTTCTCATTTTATTCATTTTTATATGGTTATTTGTTTCCCCTTTTAATAAACGTTTGCCTGCAACAGACTGTTCCGTATTCAAACAGGCAAAAGTTAACAAAATTATTACAAAATAATGTTTTTAAATTATTTTTGTATATATTTCACATTTATAGAAAGACAACAATCGGTAAATGAAAATAATAAACAGATTTTTATCATTCTTTATACAGGAAAACGAAACAAAGCTTGAAATTGAAGCTCGTCACAATTATCTTATTACAAACCTGATAAGCTTCTTTCTCTTCCTTGTTGTAATAAGTGAAGGTATATACTCTTTAATTACTGATAATATTTTCGGAGCAGTTCCGCTGCTTCTTTTCAGTTTGATATTTTTCATCATATACCTTTATGTTAATCGCTCAGTAAAATCATTTTCCTCATATAAAACCATAAACATCGTCTTCATTTTAATTACCGAATTATACCTTTTACTATTCGGTAATTATGAGCACATGAATTATCTTTGGATTAGTGCAATTCCTATTGTATCCATAAGCTTATTTAACATACGAAAAGGAACCCTGATAAGTTTTGCTTTTTTTGTTTTTTTGGTATTTGATCTGTTTTTTCTGTCTAAAATAATTCCGAGAGCAACGGTATATTCACCACTTGAGTCAATCGTTATATCTGTTTATTTTCTGTTTGCCACAATAATAGCCTATGCCTTGTTCTATATTTCTTCGGAAATAATTCTGAATAAGGAGAAACAGATGCTGGACTCCAAAAACCTTAGTAAAACACAGGAAGAACTCATATCAAAACTGTCTCATCAGATACGGACACCCTTGAGCAATATTACCGGAATTATTGACATTCTTGAAAAAACCCAGTTAAATGATGATCAGAGAGATTATATAAATACGATACATGCATCTGCCAACAACCTGGTAAATGTTGTAAATTCTCTTGTAGCAACTACCACCACAAACTTCAGTCAGGTACCGAACGAAGAAATAAAATTCAACCTGTATTCAACACTTAATAACACTGTAAGATTATTTCAGGACAGTCACGATAAAAACAAGTTCAGCATATCGCTTGATGCTGATGTTCCCACCAACATGATCGGAAACAGTATCAGAATAAAACAGATACTTCTTAACCTTCTTAACAGCATTCTTAAATATAACAGTAATGAAATAAAAGAGATCAACATAGAGGTAAAACGAAAAGACGAAGACGTGCCCGGATATATTCTTCTTAATTTTGTTATTACAAGCAATACAATTATTTCAATACCTCAAGACAGCCTTGATAATCAAATGTCGTTATACGACAAAGATGTAATAAGACTGAATACATCTAAATACGTCAGTTTCCTCGATCTCAGAATCACACAGCGCTTAATCGAACTTGACGGAAATCAGCTTTTCATCCATCCGTCTTCAGAAAGCACAAAGATAGAGTTCACTGCTAAATTCAAAGAAGATCAAAAAAGCAGATCAATAAATAACATCAAAGAGAACAAACCAACAGAAAATATATTCAGAAACAGTGTAAATATCAAGGATGCCAACATATTGCTTGTTGAAGACAATTTCAGCAATCAACAAATCATTATTCTTTATCTGAAGAATGAGGTTAAAAAAATTGATGTTGCATTCAATGGAAAAGAGGCTCTTGATAAATTCGGTAAAGCAAAATACGACCTTATACTGATGGATATTCAGATGCCTATTATGGATGGTTTTAAGGCAACCCGAAAAATTCGTGCAATAGAGAAGAGTACAAATACTCACACTCCTATTATCGCTGTTACAGCTAATGCTTTTCCCGAGGATAAAGAAAAATGCTTTGCGGCCGGAATGGACGATTACATCAGCAAACCGTTTCAGCCCGAAGATCTTGTAAGAAAAATAAAACAACACCTTTCCTGAAAAACAACATCAATCTCAGACAACAGGCTTAGTACTAAAATAAACAACTGATAACAAACAATGTACATCTTGTTATGTCCGGAAAATGAAAACAAGCTTCATTGCGAGGAGAAACTGCTTATTCCAATTATTTCATAAATAAAGCTTGCCTTAAGAATCCATCCAGACAGTCGTCTGGTTTGGCAATCCGCTGTATATCAGCATAAAAAACCTCACAAGATTCCCATCCTATGCCAAAGCCTACCAATGACGGAACTGTTTAATAAAGTTAGTATTCTATTGTCTTAATGCGTCATTGCGAATCCGTCGGCAGACGGATGAAACAATCTAAAAATGGTTGAGATCGCCTGCCTGTACGAGCGGATTCTCCAGACATAACACTCATCGCGGAGGATGTCCAAAAAGTCGTCATTCCGAACAGAGTGAAGGAATCCCATAGAGCTTTTATGATGAATCACTGTAGTTTGCCTCGTCATTCCTCCTCGCAATAACGTCGGGTTTATACTTTTGAACATCCCCATGCCTCAAAAATTTGGGTGAATTCCTGAACAATTGAGTAAAACTAACTATATAAATACAAGAAGATTATATTCCCGGCCCTGAATTTATTACAGATAATACTTACACGAAAGGCTTAATCCCGATAATAAGAATATCGTCTATCTGTTCCTGTTTTTTACCGCTATATCCCATCCACTCTTCCATCTTCTGATGTAAGATAGCTTTCTGGTCCTGAGCCGGAAGTTTATGAATATTAAGAAGAAGATGTCTGAATCTGCGGTATTTGAATTTTTTATTCTCGGGCCCACCAAACTGGTCAGCATAACCATCAGAAAACAAATAAATCATATCCCCGTCCATAAGTTTAATAACTTCTTTATGGAATCTTTTTTCACTGTTATGCCCTACAGGGAACCTGTCTCCTTTAAATGTCAGAATTTCATTATCCCTTATTATATAAATAGGATTTATGGCACCTGCAAACTCCATCTCTTTAGTCTTTTTATCTATTACGCAAAGAACCATATCCATTCCGTCATTCACTTCAAATACTGAACCGTCATTCTTTGAGGTGCTGTTCTTTTTAAAAATACTTATAACTTCCTCATTCATGTAATTAAGGACATCTGCCGGACATTCTATTCCCCTGATTTCAACAATATTTCTTAACATACCATGCCCCACCATTGACATAAAAGCCCCCGGAACTCCATGCCCTGTACAGTCAATCGCCGCTACAAATATTTTATCATTTTTTTCGTAAGCCCAGTAAAAATCTCCACTCACAATATCTTTTGGCCCATAATAAACAAATGCTTCGGGAATAATCTTTCTGAATACCTGCTCAGAAGGAATTATAGCTTCCTGAATCCTTTTGGCATAACTGATGCTATCTGTAAGACTCCGGTTTATCTTGGTAAGAGTCTCTTTTTGCTCTTCTATCTTATGTTTATTTTCCGCCTCTTCGCGCAGTCTTTTATTCTCTACCCTGTACTTTCTGACACTAAAGTTTATTATCAGCTGAATAATAAATACACCAAACAGAATATAAAACAGATATGCAAAGCCTGACATCCACAATGGAGGTCTTACATAAATTGTAAGCTCGGCAGGATCATTATTCCATACAAAATCATTATTGGCGCCCAGTATTTTAAGATGATAAACACCAGGAGAAAGGTTCGAGAAACTTACACTGTTTTTATGAGTTTCCTGTCTCCAGTCATCATCAAAATTCTCAAGTTTTATCTTATACCAGTTATGCTTTGGCTGAGTAAACTCCAATGCTGCAAAATCAACCTTTATTAAAGAATTCTTTTTGTATTTGAATTTTATTTCAGACACTTCACCGGGATATCTGATTATAACTTTTCCCTTATGTAATACTTCCACATCGGTAATTACCACGTTCGGAACAACTACATTTTCCTTTAATGAATCGGTATTGAGAAAAGCAAGCCCCATTATTCCGCCAAAATAAAGATTACTTTTATTTCTGAAAGCGGCTCTCACGTTAAATGAATATCCGGGAAGTCCGTCTTCCTGTGTAAAATAAAATATTTTATTATCAGCATTAATATAATAAATGCCTTTATTCGTACCCATCCATAACCTATCGTATCCATCAATCAGGATACTGCAAACCATTGTTTGTGCCAGGTTATCATTATTGCTGGAATAAATACTTGATTTCAGTTTTGATTTATCATAAAAAGACAAGCCCGACCGGGTTCCTATCCATATTATATTATTCTTACTTTCTCCAAATGATGTTACATCAGGGTCACTGAGTTCGTTACTTCCTTGCTCCCAATTACATATTCTCTGAAAATCCTCACCTGCCCTTCTTAAATAATTGACTCCCTTTTTTGTACCTATCCATATCCACCCCTGTTTATCTTCATATAATGCATTTACCACATCACTGCATATTGAGTTAGTTGCCGAATATCCATCCGGATCTTCAAAATAACTAACTATCTTTTCACCATCATATTTATACAAACCAAAATTGGTTGCAATCCAGATATCCCCTAAACGGTCTTTAAGCATATCATTAATTCTGTTATGGCGTAACAGATTTGCAAATTCAGGGCTTCCTCCATAATCAAACTCTCTGATTAACCACGTGGATTTATTAAGAATAAATATCCCTGAAGGTGTGCCAATCCATATCTCTCCACCGTTCTCCATCAATGCACACACCTTATCTTCAAAACTGTACTCTAGATTACGGTTTACAGCAAAATGCTTCGAATATGAAAAATCCTTATTTACCATATACAATCCGTTATCCTCGGTACCGAGCCACAAATCTCCTTCTTTATCTGTTATTACTGCTGTAAAATTGTATGAATCCAGACTGAACGGTAAATCCGAGTCTTTTGACAGAGACTTGAATTTTGGCTCTGACAATACAACTTTAAAAACCCCACGGTTTTTGGTGCCAACCCAAAGAATTCCACTTTTATCAAACAGCAGAGAAGCTATTTGTACGTTTCTTAATTTATCTCCCCACTTTTTATCTTTACCGAAAACAGAATGTGAAGAATATGGAGGTTTTGCTCTTTCAACTCCTCTGTGTGTACCAATCCATAACACATCATTCTTACTCTTCGCAAGACAATTGACAGGAACATATCCCATAGGTGAATCATCTGCCCATATTATCGAAAAATCGCGGGATTTTATATTTAATTTTTTCAGCCCACTGTCTGAACTGACTGCAATAATAGAATCATTCAAGAATATCAGGTCACTTATATCGTCAGAAATAAAAACACCCCCAATATCAAACCTTGAAAATTTTTCAGTTAAAGTATCAAAGGTTAACAATCCGTCTTTAGTCCCCATCCATATTTTATCATTCCTGATTTTCAGAGGATAAGAACTAAAATTCTCAGTTTTAAACACATTATTATAATGAGTAAATTCCTTCAGGAATGAGAAGTCCTGTTTTACTTTTATCAAGAAATTCGGAGTTAGTACCCATACATTATCTTTTTCTTTGGTAATACCAAGAATGTCGGACTCTGACATTTTCATGTCCTCAGGAAGCAGATTATTCAGATTATAGAATTTATCAGTCTTACGATCCCATACCGATATTCCGTTATCTTTTGTTCCTATCCACAAATTACCATCATTCGTTTCTATAACCGACTGAATTACATTACCAGCTATCGACAATGAATCATGAGGATTATGTTTGTACTCGATAAATTTATACCCGTCGTACCTGTTAAATCCATCTCTGGTACCTATCCACAAAAAGCCACGGCTATCCTGATAAAGAAGTGTAACACGACTGTTTGACAATCCGTCATTGACAGAAAGTTGTGTTATGCGGGGAACAATATTGTCAGCATAAATAGTAACGGTAGAAACTAATGCAACTATCATTAGAAAGAACCTGAAAACATTTCTATTTATTTCCCCTTTAATTAACACAAGCATATAATTATACTGTTCTGAATGATGCTAAATTAGTAAAAAAAAGCAATCTTACCGTTATCATTATACTTTTAACAAGGTAACTTATCGTCCATAAAAATCACCATTTCATATTAAAATATATTATCCTAAATGCCAGTTTTTACATAAACAAATAGCACAACTCTTTTAATACGAAAAAGGCCGGTAAAAGTTTTACCGGCCCGTGTCTTTTTTGCAGTTATTTTACTTAATTCCTGCTTTCTCTTTAAACCATGCAAGGTCTTGAGATTTCGGTCTCTCAATAGGAAGTCCGTAAAGTCTGTCCCAAACAAGCTGAGTAAGAACTCCGAGAGCCCTTGAAACACCAAATAGAACAGTATATATCTGGAATTCCTTAATTCCGAATGTGGTAAGTAACGATCCTGAAATAGCATCAACATTAGGCCATGGATTCTTAACCTTACCTGTTGCAGCAAGAATATCAGGTACAACATCATAAATGTTACGAGCAATCTGAATATAAGGAGCTTCGGGAGCGTGCTTTTCTGCAAACTCAAGCTGCACACTGAAACGAGGGTCAGTCTTACGCAATACAGCGTGTCCATATCCGGGTATGACCTGTCCGTTAGCGAGTGTCTGCTTTGCATAATCTGCAATTTGCTCTTTAGTAGGTATTTCAACACCAATATCTCTCTTCATTTTGTTTATCCAGTGCATAACTTCCTGATTAGCCATACCGTGAAGAGGACCGGCCAAACCATTCATACCTGCAGAAAATGCATAGTACGGATTAGAAAGAGCAGAACCTACAAGGTGTGTAGTATGAGCTGATACATTACCACCTTCATGGTCTGAGTGTATTACCATATACATACGCATCAGGTCTTTTACTACAGGATCTTCAAATCCCATCATATGAGCAAGGTTACCTGCCCAGTCAAGTGATGGATCCGGATCTATATATTTACCATCATGAAATACACGACGATAAATATAAGCTGCAATAATTGGCAAACGACTCAAAAGATCCATCACTCCTTCATAAGTCGGATCCCAGTAGTCCTTTTTATCCATGCCGGTCAGATATGCCTTACGGAATTTTGATTCTGTTGACATTGCAAGAATAGCACTGTTAAACTGAATCATCGGGTGAGCATCTTTCGGCAATGCATTTATTACATCAAACACATGAGAAGGTATACCTCGTGCACGTGTTGCCCATTGCTCACTGATATAACTAACATCTTCCTTAGATGGCAGTTCTCCTGTCAGCATCAGATAGAAAACTCCTTCTGGTAAAGGTTGTCCTCCCTCATGTGCCTTAGGTAACAAGTCCTGCAATTCAGGTATTGAATATCCTCTGAATCGGATTCCTTCAACCGGATCAAGTTTTGAGGTACAGGTCAACAACGATACCACTCCTTTCATTCCTGTCAGTATCTGCCCCAAAGTCACCTCTTGTGTCACAACATCTCCATGCTCTTTAGCAAGTTGCTTTACGATCTTCGCATTAGGAAGACCTACTTCAATAATTTTTTGTTTTATATGGTCCATAATTTAAGCGTTTAATTATGCATTAACATTGCCTCTAAAGATACAAAATATTTTTCACACAATAGAGTATATATTGGTATGTGCAAATGTATACTTATATCTATATATCTACACTTATTGTTATGAATTTCAAACAATAATAAAATTCAAGACAGACAAAAAAAGGCGGAACTTATGTTCCGCCTTTTAACTGAAATTAACAGATTTTATTATTTTTTCTTTTCAACTTTTTCATAACCGTAGACTGCGGCAGAACCAAGTTCTTCTTCAATACGAAGAAGCTGATTATATTTTGCCATTCGGTCTGAACGGCTCAATGAACCGGTCTTAATCTGTCCGCTGTTTGTAGCAACTGCAATGTCAGCAATTGTTGAGTCTTCAGTTTCACCTGAACGGTGTGAAGTTACTGAGGTGTAACCTGCACGGTGAGCCATCTCAATGGCATTTAATGTTTCTGTCAAGGTACCGATCTGGTTTACTTTTATAAGGATAGAGTTTGCAGCACCAAGTTCAATACCTTTCTTAAGGTACTCAACGTTAGTTACGAAAAGGTCGTCACCAACAAGCTGACACTTGTCGCCGAGCTTCTCTGTAAGCAATACAAAACCATCCCAGTCATTTTCGTTCATTCCGTCTTCGATAGAATCGATAGGATATTTCTCAACAAGCTCGGCAAGGTAATCAACCTGCTCTGCTGAAGTACGTTTGGCTCCATTAGGACCTTCAAATTTCGTATAGTCGTAAACACCGTCTACATAGAATTCTGAAGCAGCACAGTCGAGAGCGATAGATACATCTCCACCATTTTCCTTACGGCCAGGTTTATACCCTGCAAGCTCAATAGCTTTAATAATACTTTCAAGAGCATCTTCTGTTCCGTCAAGAGCTGGAGCGAACCCACCTTCGTCACCAACTGCAGTACTAAGACCACGGTCGTGAAGAACTTTTTTAAGCGAGTGAAAAACCTCTGCTCCCATACGAAGACCTTCGCGGAAACTTGTTGCTCCTACAGGACGAATCATAAACTCCTGAAATGCGATTGGTGCATCAGAGTGAGAACCTCCGTTAATGATATTCATCATAGGAACAGGAAGAGTTTTAGCATTTGTTCCTCCAACATATCGGTACAATGGTAATCCCAGATACTCAGCTGCGGCTTTCGCTACTGCAAGTGATACTCCAAGTATTGCATTGGCTCCAAGTTTACTTTTAGTAGGAGTTCCATCCATTTCAAGCATTTTCATATCAATGCCAACCTGATCCATGGCACTCATTCCTACAATTTCAGGGCCAATTATATTATTTACATTTTCTACTGCTTTAAGAACTCCTTTTCCAAGGTATCTATTTTTATCTCCGTCTCTAAGCTCAAGAGCCTCGTTTTCACCTGTTGATGCACCAGAAGGCACAGCAGCACGACCAACAAATCCGCTTTCAAGCGTAACTTCAACTTCAATTGTCGGATTTCCACGTGAATCAAGAATCTCACGTGCATGAACATTTGCAATTTGTCCCATAATTTATTCTATTTTTAAGTGTAACAATTATTTCAAAAAAAAAGGATACGGCCTTTTGGCAATATCCCCCTCTCATTATGTAGAGAAAGGAAGAAAAGATAAACATCCCTTCTCCCTTTTCTTCAGACCTTACTCCTTGGAGTCAGTCTTTTTATCTTCCTCTTTATTTTCCTCTTTCGATTCTTCTGCTTTATTTTCAACTGCAGGTTCTGCTTTTTCCTCTTTAACAGCTTCCTTTACTTCTTCAGCAGGAGCGGCTACAGTAGTTTCAGCAGAAGCATCAGCTGTAGTTTCGGCTGCAGGAGTTGCAGCCACATCAGCAGTCTTCTTCTTACCACCACGACGGCTTCTCTTTTTCTTACCAGCTTCAGCCTTAGGTGTCTTAAGCATATTCTCATTGTAATCAACAAGCTCGATATAACACATTTCTGCATTATCGCCAAGACGGTTTCCAAGCTTAAGAATACGCGTATAACCTCCAGGACGGTCAGCAATCTTTGGAGCTATCTCTGTAAAAAGCTCTTTTACAGCTTCTTTATCTTTCAGATAACTGAAAACCACACGTTGTGCATGAGTTTTCTCACCAACAGTACTAAGACCTTTTGTTTTTGTAATCAACGGCTCAACGTACATACGCAGAGCTTTTGCTTTTGCTACGGTGGTCTTTATTCTCTTGTGAACCAGAAGAGAGCTTGCCATATTTGCAAGCATTGCTTTCCGGTGTGAAGCAGTTCTTCCTAAATGATTAAATTTCTTTCTATGTCTCATCGCTATTATTCCTTATCTAATTTATACTTTGAAGTATCCATACCGAATGTAAGCCCCATACCTTCAAGCAAGTCATCGAGCTCAGTAAGAGATTTCTTACCGAAGTTACGGAATTTAAGCAGGTCGTTGCGATTATACTGTACAAGCTCACCAAGTGTATCCACATCAGCAGCTTTCAAACAGTTAAGGGCACGAACCGATAGGTCCATATCGACCAGTTTAGTTTTAAGAATCTGACGCATATGAAGTACTTCTTCATCAAATTCCTCGTTACCAGTATCGCTGTCAGAATCAAGAGTGATCTTCTCATCTGAAAACAACATGAAATGGTAAATGAGGATTTTTGCAGATTCCTTAAGTGCATCTTTCGGATGGATAGAACCATCAGTTGTGATCTCGAAAACAAGCTTTTCGTAGTCTGTTTTTTGCTCAACCCTATAATTCTCAACCGAATACTTCACCTTAATTATTGGGGTGAAGATAGAGTCAATAGCAATCACGCCAAACTCCTGATCTGCAGATTTATTTTCTTCAGACGGTACATAACCACGACCTTTATTAATCGTAAGGGTCATCTGAAACTCAACCTCAGGATTCATTCTGGCTATAACCAATTCCGGATTCAGAACTTCAAATCCGTTCATGAACTGATTAAGATCGCCAGCAGTAACTGTTTCCTGTCCTGAGATATTAACAGTAACTTTCTCACTGTCCACATCTTCAGTAGTACGTTTAAAGCGTACCTGTTTCAGGTTAAGTATGATATTTGTAACATCATCAATCACACCAGTAATAGTAGAGAACTCATGATCTACACCCTCAAACTTTACGGTAGTTATTGCATACCCTTCAAGTGAGGATAATAAAATCCTTCTTAAGGCATTTCCAACGGTAATACCGTAACCTGGTTCAAGCGGACGAAATTCAAAGCGGCCGAATTTATCGTCGGCTTCCAGCATAATTACTTTTTCGGGTTTTTGGAATGCTAATATTGCCATAAGAATAGATTATTTAGAATACAATTCAACGATCAATTGTTCTTTGATATTTTCAGGAATATCAGACCTTTCAGGTATGTTAAGGAATTTACCTGTATAAGTATCCCTGTCCCATTCCAGCCAAGAGTACTGATGAACCTTGCTGTTAGCAAGCGAATCAGCAATTACTTCAAGAGACTTTGACTTTTCTCTTACGCCAATCAGCTGACCCGGCTTAATCTGGTATGAAGGAATATTTACGATCTCTCCATCAACCAGGATATGACGATGTGATACCAGCTGACGGGCAGCAGCTCTTGTAGGAGCTATGCCAAGACGGTAAACCACGTTATCGAGACGTGACTCTAACAAACCAAGCAGTACCTCACCGGTAATACCTTTGTGAGCAGCAGCTTTCTTGAAAAGATTACGGAACTGCTTCTCCAAAATACCATATGTGTATTTTGCCTTTTGTTTCTCTTTTAACTGAACACCGTATTCACTTGTTTTTCTTCTACGGTTGTTTCCGTGTTGTCCCGGAGGATAATTCTTTCTTTCGAAATGTTTATCAGGACCATAAATTGGCTCTCCGAATTTACGGGCAATTTTTGTTTTTGGACCAATATATCTAGCCATTCTTCTAAATTTTTGATTTTAATTTTTGATTTTAAACGATGAATATGGCAGCCGTCTGATTATAGAGAGGAGGTTAATAATCTTATAACCAATCATGATTCAAAATTTAAAACCAAAAACTTATGGTTAACAACTAGTGATTAAACTCTTCTTCTTTTAGGCGGACGACATCCGTTATGTGGCAATGGAGTTACATCTACTATTTCTGTAACTTCAATTCCTGCACCGTGAATGGTTCTGATAGCCGATTCACGTCCGTTACCCGGCCCTTTAACAAACACTTTAACTTTACGCAAACCAAGGTCGTAAGCAACTTTTGCACAATCCTGTGCGGCCATTTGAGCAGCATAAGGAGTGTTTTTCTTCGACCCTTTAAATCCCATTTTACCGGCACTTGACCAAGAGATCACCTGGCCGTTGGAATTTGTAAGTGTAACAATAATGTTGTTAAAAGAGCTATGGATATGAGCCTGTCCCTGTGCCTCTACTTTTACGACTCTTTTTTTATGAGATCCCGACTTTTTTGACATAGTTCTAAATATTATTTAGTTGCTTTCTTTTTATTTGCAACGGTTTTTCTTTTACCTTTTCTTGTTCTGGCATTATTCTTAGTTGATTGTCCGCGCACCGGCAAACCGATACGATGACGAATGCCACGATAACATCCGATATCCATCAATCGCTTGATGTTAAGTTGCACCTCTGAACGAAGTTCTCCTTCGATCTTGTAGTTGTTCGAAATTATTTCACGAACAGCGGTGATATCCTTATCCTGCCAGTCTTTAACCTTCGTATCACGGTCTATACCAGCTTCCTGAAGGATTTTGTTTGCTCTGCTTCTTCCAATACCAAAAATGTATGTTAAAGCAATTTCACCTCTTTTGTTCGAGGGTATGTCAACTCCAGCAATTCTAGCCATAATTCTATAATTTTATTATCCTTGACGTTGTTTAAACTTTGGATTCTTTTTGTTAATCACATACAAGCGACCTTTACGTTTTACAATTTTGCATTCGTCGCTGCGCTTCTTAATTGATGCTCTTACTTTCATAACTAAATTAGTTTTAAAAGCGGAAAGTAATAATCTTCAGTGAAAGACGATACTTTCTAATTTCTGCTTTTTACTTTCTGCTTATTTGTATCTGTATGTTATTCTACCTTTTGTGAGATCATAAGGTGACATCTCTACTTTCACACGGTCACCGGGTAAAATACGGATATAGTGCATACGCATCTTACCGCTGATGTGTGCTGTAATAATGTGACCATTCTCTAATTCAACGCGAAACATCGCGTTTGAGAGTGCTTCAATGATCGTTCCGTCTTGTTCTATTGAGGGCTGTTTAGCCATAATCTTTTAACTTTTTATTTTTCAGACTGCAAAGATAATACTTCTTCTACAAATTTAAAACTGGAAAGAATATCTGCTTCACCTTTCCTTACTGCAAGAGTATGTTCAAAGTGGGCCGAAACACTACGGTCTGCTGTTCTTATAGTCCAACCGTCGTTTTCCTGAACGATATTCCTTTTTCCTAGATTGATCATCGGCTCAATAGCAATAACCATTCCACTTTTTAATTTCACACCGTTTCCCCTTCTTCCGTAATTCGGAACTTCAGGAGCTTCATGGAGGTTTCTGCCAATACCATGACCAACCATTTCACGTACTACAGAATATCCTTTTGATTCAACATGATTCTGGATGGCAAACCCAACATCACCCAGTCTTTTTCCTTCCACAGCATTCTCGATACCTAAATACAAGGCCTCTTTGGTTGCCTCGAGTAATGCCTTTATTTCAGGTTTAACATCACCCACACAAAAAGTATATGCCGAATCACCATAAAAACCATTAAGAAGGGCTCCGCAATCAACCGACACAACATCTCCTTCTTTCAATGGTTTTTTATTTGGAATTCCGTGTACAACCTGTTCGTTAACAGAAGTACATAATGTGTTCGGGAATCCGTGATAACCAAGAAAACCCGGAACACCATTATTATCTCTTATAAATTTTTCTGCAACCTTATCAAGCTCCAATGTAGAAACACCTGGCTTTATATGCCTGGCAACTTCTGCAAGAGTACGGGCAACCAAAAGGTTACTCTCCCGCATCAGTTCAATTTCTTCATCAGTCTTTAAATAGATCATTACCAGCCTCTCTACAATACAGATTAATACATTGCCTGTGCACCACCACCGGTACGACCTTTTATCCTGCCTGATTTCATCAAACCGTCATAATGCCTCATCAACAGGTGACTTTCAATTTGCTGAAGGGTATCAAGAATAACACCCACAAGAATCAACAGAGATGTTCCACCATAAAAATATGCGAATGAACGCTCCACTCCGGCCATCATGGCGAAAGCAGGCAATATGGCAATTATTGCAAGGAATATAGATCCCGGAAGAGTAATTTTTGACATTACAGAGTCAAGATACTCAACTGTTTTACGTCCCGGCTTAACACCCGGAATAAAACCTCCGTTACGTTTCATATCCTCAGCCATCTGAGTAGGATTGATGGTAATAGCAGTATAAAAATATGTAAAGGCTATGATCATAAGTGCATAAACAAAATTGTACCAGAAACCGGTAATATCTGCAAACACAGCTGCAAATCCTGTAGCTGAATCACTGTTTACAAAACCTGCAACAGTAACCGGAATAAACATTATTGCCTGTGCAAAAATGATAGGCATTACTCCTGCTGCATTTACCTTAAGAGGTATATACTGACGCACACCTCCATACTGTTTGTTTCCTACAATACGTTTTGCATATTGAACCGGAATACGACGTGTTCCCTGTACCAACAGGATAGTTCCCATAAATACAAAGAACAGAATTACCAATTCGATTAGCAACATAACAAGACCACCACCTCCGGCAGTAGCCTCAAGACGCGAAATAAGCTCGGCAAAAAATGCCTGAGGAAGACGCGCAATGATACCAATCATGATGATAAGTGATATACCGTTTCCGATACCTTTATCAGTAATACGCTCACCCAGCCACATTACAAACATTGTACCGGCTGTAAGTATAATGGTACTGGTGACATTAAATCCCCAGCCATGTTCCATTATAGCATCGCCGGCCTGACTTGCGAGGTTGGCAAGGTAACCCGGGGCCTGAACAAGCAGAATTAACACCGTTAGGTAACGGGTAATCTGATTTATCTTACGTCGACCACTTTCTCCTTCACGTTGTAGCTTCTGGAAATAAGGAATCGCCATGCCCAGCAACTGCACAACAATAGATGCAGAGATGTAAGGCATAATTCCCAATGCAAATATTGATGCATTGGAGAAAGCTCCACCTGAAAACATATCGAGAAGGCCCATAACTCCTTCACGTGTTTGCTGGCTCAAACCTGCAAGTTTTGCAGGATCAATACCTGGCAAAACCACAAAAGAGCCAAGCCTGTATACTAATATAAATCCCAGAGTGGTTAAAATACGAGTTTTAAGATCCTCGATTTTCCAGATGTTACGGATAGTTTCGACTAGTTTCATTAATCTAAAGTTTTACTACGGTTCCCTGAGCTGCTTCAATAGCTTCAGCTGCAGATTTAGAAAATGCATGCGCTTTAACTTCAAGTTTTGAAGTTAAGGTTCCTTTACCGAGAATCTTCACCTTATCATTCTTACGTACCATTCCGGCACTTCTTAAGAGTTCAGGATCAATAACGGTAACGCCGTTCTTTTCTGCAAGTGCCTGAAGCACCTCAATATTAATAGCTTTGTATTCTACTCTGTTAATGTTCTTGAATCCAAATTTAGGAACCCTGCGCTGCAAAGGCATCTGACCTCCTTCGAATCCGAACTTACGAGAGTATCCGGACCTTGATTTGGCTCCCTTGTGTCCACGGGTTGATGTGCCTCCTCTTCCAGTTCCCTGTCCACGCCCTATGCGCTTATCGGATTTGGTAGATCCTTTAGCCGGTTTTAAATTACTTAAGTCCATATCTGTATAACTGTACTTAGTTCGTTAATATTATTTCTCAACGGTAACAAGGTGCTTAACCTTCTCTACCATTCCCAGTATTACGGGAGTATCATCATGTTCAACAGTCTGATGCAGTTTTTTCAATCCCAAAGCAGCAAGAGTTCTTTTCTGACGCTCTGGAGCACCAATCTTGCTTTTAACCTGTGTTATCTTAATCTTTGCCATCGTATTTATGTATTAACCGTTAAACACTTTATCCATACTAACACCTCTGTGCTGAGCTACTGTATATGCATCGCGCATCTCCATCAAAGCTTCAATTGTTGCTTTAACAAGGTTATGAGGGTTAGACGAACCTTTAGACTTTGCCAGAACGTCGGTTACACCAACACTCTCAAGTACAGCACGCATCGCACCACCGGCCTTAACTCCGGTACCGTGTGAGGCAGGCTTCAGGAATACCCTTGCACCACCGTAATGTGCTGTTTGTTCGTGAGGAATAGTACCTTTAAGTATAGGTACTTTAACCAGGTTCTTTTTGGCAGCTTCAACTCCCTTGGCAATGGCAGTAGTTACTTCACCTGCTTTACCCAGTCCCCAGCCAACGATGCCGTTTTCGTTACCTACCACAACAATGGCCGAAAAACTGAAGGTTCTACCACCTTTAGTTACTTTGGTTACCCTGTTTATGGCAACCAGGCGATCTTTCAGTTCAAGATCATTATTACTTTTTACTCTTTTACTCTTATCCATAGTTGTTTAGAATTTAAGCCCGGCTTCTCTGGCTGCGTCGGCTAATTGTTTAACTCTACCATGATATAAATAACCGTTACGATCGAACACAACTGTTTTGATTCCGGCTTTTATAGCCTTCTCACCAATAAGTTTACCAACTTTGGCGGCCTGCTCAATCTTGGTAACTTTCTCATCACCTACTTCTTTCGATGATGCTGAAAGTATTGTTTTTCCCTGAATATCATCAATAAGCTGAACATAAATTTGTTTATTGCTTCTGAATACTGACATCCTGGGACGCTCTGCGGTTCCGTTAATATGTTTGCGGATCCGTTTTTTTATCTTTGTTCTTCTTTCTATTTTCGAAAAAGCCATAACTCCTTTAATTAAAATTGTTAAACTTTAGCAGACTTACCGGCTTTACGACGAACCTCTTCACCTTTAAAGCGAACACCCTTACCTTTATAAGGCTCTACTTTACGAAGTGAACGGATTTTGGCGCAAACCTGTCCTAATAACTGTTTGTCGATTGACTCAAGAGTAATTAAAGGATTACTCTTCCTGTCAGTTACGGCATTAACTTTAATCTCAGGAGGCAGCATCATTTGTATAGGGTGTGAATACCCTAATGCAAGTTCAAGCAATTGTCCCTGTGATGTGGCACGATAACCAACACCAACAAGTTCCAGTTCTTTCTTATATCCCTGAGATACACCAATCACCATATTGTTTATAAGTGAACGGTATAATCCGTGATACGATTTATCCTGTTTACTCTCGGTAGCTCTTTTAAGCTCTACCTGACCATCTTTAACTTCTACGGTAATAGAAGGGGCTATTTCCTGAGTAAGTTCGCCTTTTGGCCCTTTTACTGTTACAACGTTCCCTTTTACAGTTACATTTACTCCTGAGGGAATTGTAATCGGCGCTTTTCCAATTCTTGACATAATTAATTCCTCCTCTTTTAATAAACGTAACACAAAACTTCACCCCCTACATTCTTCAAACGAGCCTCCTTATCGGTCATTACACCTTTAGAAGTTGAAAGAATGGCAATACCGAGTCCGTTAAGCACACGCGGCAAGTCTCTATGCCCCACATACTTACGCAAACCGGGAGTACTAATTCTTTTAAGATTTTTGATGGCCGGATGTTTAGATACCGGATCATACTTAAGGGCTATCTTTATGATGCCCTGCTTGTTATCATCTATGAACTTATAGTTCAGGATGTAACCCTTGTCGAAAAGGATTTTTGTCATTTCCCTTTTCAAATTCGAGGCAGGAATCTCCACTACTCTGTGTCCTGCCTGAATTGCATTCCTGATTCGCGTCAGGAAATCCGCTACTGGATCTGTCATTTTACTTAAGTTTAAATTGATCACGCCGAAGCGAGACAATATTTAACACTCTGTTTATTAACAATTGCATACTGCTGCAGGTGCCTCAATATGCAATTTAATTTTGTTGTTTACCAACTTGCTTTTTTAATACCGGGTATAAGACCGGCAGAAGCCATTTCGCGGAACTGGATCCTTGAAATACCAAACTGTCTCATGTATCCTTTCGGACGACCGGTAATTTTGCAACGGTTGTGCATACGTACCGGTGACGAGTTCTTAGGGAGTTTTTGCAACCCAATGTAATCTCCCTCTTCCTTCAGTCTGGCTCTTTTGGCAGCGTACTTGGCAACAAGCTTAGCCCTTTTTACCTCACGGGCTTTCATTGATTCCTTAGCCATATATCAGCTCTTTTTTAAGTTCTTAAACGGTAAACCAAATTCTTTTAAAAGGGCATATGCCTCTTCATCTGTTTTCGCAGAGGTCACAAAAGTAATATTCATTCCGGTAATTCTACTAACATTGTCAATATTTATTTCCGGGAATATTATTTGTTCCTCAATTCCAAGAGTATAATTACCATGACCGTCAAGCTTACTGCTGATTCCTTTAAAGTCGCGGATACGGGGCAATGCCACACGAATCAAACGCTCGAGGAATTCATACATTTTTGTTCCGCGCAGAGTTACCATCGCTCCGATAGGCATCTTCTTACGCAGTTTAAAGTTTGATACGTCTTTCTTCGAAAGACGGGCAACTGCTTTCTGGCCGGTAATTAATGTAAGTTCATCAATCGCTTTGTCAATAAGTTTTTTGTCTGCTACTGCAGCACCGAGACCTACGTTAAGAACGATTTTTTCCAGCTTTGGAACCTGCATTACACTTTTATAACCGAACTCTTTTACCAGAGCGGGTGTAATTTGTTCCTTGTATTGTGTTTTTAATGTAGCTGCTTCCATTACTTAATCTCCTCCCCTGATTTTTTAGCGTAACGTACTAATTTACCATCAACTAATTTACGGCCAATACGGGTTGGCTTTCCGGTAGAAGGATCTTTCACATTCAGGTTTGAAATGTGAATGGGAGCTTCTTTCTTAATTATACCACCCTGCGGATTCTCTGCATTAGGTTTAGTATGTTTGCTCACCATATTGATACCTTCAACTATGGCCCTTTTCTTATCAGGAAAAACCTGGAGGACTTTTCCTTCTTTGCCTTTGTTAACACCGGAATTCACTATTACGGTGTCGCCTTTTTTAATATGTAATTTTGCCATTTTTCTAAAATGTTTAAATATTAAAGTACTTCAGGCGCTAAAGAAACTATCTTCATATAATTTTCCCTGAGTTCGCGAGCTACAGGACCAAAGATACGGGTTCCTCTAATTTCCCCGGCCTCATTGATTAATACACATGCATTTTCATCAAAACGAATGTAAGAGCCGTCAGGACGTCTTACTTCTTTTTTCGTTCTAACAACTACAGCTTTGCTTACAGTACCTTTTTTCATGTCGCTGCCAGGCAAAGCGCTTTTCACAGTTACTACGATACGATCACCAATACTGGCATAGCGGCGTCTTGTACCACCAAGTACACGGATGCATAATGCCTCTTTGGCTCCACTGTTATCGGCAACTACTAATCTTGTTTCTTGTTGTATCATGATTACTTAGCTCTTTCAATTACTTCTACTAATCTCCACCTTTTTGTTTTACTTAAAGGACGTGTTTCCATGATCTTCACGGTGTCCCCAATGTTACAGGTGTTTTCATTATCGTGGGCATGATATTTTTTGGTCTTCTTCACGAATTTACCGTAAATGGGGTGTTTTTCGCGAATCTCAACTGCAACCACTATGGACTTATCCATTTTGTTGCTGACCACTATGCCTGTTCTTGTTTTTCTAAGATTTCTAGTCTCCATCGCCTATTTTTATTTTTGTAATTGCTTTTGACGCAAAACTGTCATTAAGCGTGCAATGTTTCTGCGGGCATGTCTTATCTTCATAGGATTATCCAACGGAGAAACACTATGATTCAGTTCCAGCTGTTGAAGAGCGAGCTTTTCGTTCTCGATTCTCTCTTCTATGTCGCTGATCGTCATTTCCTTTATCTCTGATGTCTTCATCCTATTTTACTTTTGCTGGTTCAACATAATCCCTTCTCACAACAAATTTAGTAGTAACAGGCAGTTTCTGAGCAGCAAGTCTCAATGCCTCTTTAGCTACATCATAGGGCACTCCCTCACATTCTATAATGATTCTTCCGGGAGTAACAGGAGCAACAAATCCTTCCGGGCTACCCTTTCCTTTACCCATACGAACCTCTGCAGGTTTTTTGGTAATTGGTTTGTCCGGAAATATTCTGATCCAGATCTGTCCCTGACGCTGCATGTAGCGTGTTACCGCAACCCTGGCAGCTTCAAGCTGACGACTGGTAATCCATTTGCTTTGCAAAGATTTTATAGCGAAAGACCCGAATGCAATCTCATTGCCACGTTGGGCAAGACCCTTCATCCGGCCTTTTTGCCTTCTTCTGTATTTTACTTTTTTCGGTTGTAACATTTTTCCTAATCAATTAAAGATTACCGAATCTATTTTCTTCTGCGGTTTCCGCCTTTGTGCTGACGACGACCTCCCTGTTCCTTGGCACCGAAGTTTGGTGAGAAGTCTTTCTTTCCGTAAACTTCACCTTTCATAATCCAAACTTTGATTCCGATAAGTCCCATTTTGGTCAATGCTTCAACTTTGGCATAATCGATATCTGCACGGAAAGTATGCAAAGGAGTACGTCCTTCCTTATACATTTCACTACGTGCCATTTCAGCTCCGTTCAAACGGCCTGAGATTTGCACTTTGATACCTTCAGCCCCCATACGCATTGTTGATGCGATGGCCATTTTTACAGCACGACGGTAAGCGATACGTCCTTCAACCTGACGTGCTATGTTATTAGCAACAATAATAGCGTCAAGTTCAGGTCTTTTAATCTCAAAGATATTTATTTGTACCTCTTTATCGGTAAGCTTTTTCAGCTCTTCCTTAAGTTTGTCAACTTCCTGTCCTCCTTTACCAATTATGATTCCCGGACGTGCGGTGAATACAGTAATTGTAACCAGTTTGAGAGTTCTCTCAATGATGATTCGGGAGATGCTGGCTTTTGCCAAACGAGCATTAAGGTACTCGCGGATCTTTGTATCCTCAAGCAGTTTATCGCCGTAGTTTTTTCCGCCAAACCAATTAGAGTCCCATCCACGGGTAATCCCTAATCTGTTACTTATAGGATTTACTTTTTGTCCCATATAGCTCGTTAATTATTTTGAATTTCTTCGTTAGACACTTTACTATCAACAAAAAGAGTTACGTGATTGGATCTCTTTCTGATTCGATGAGCCCTGCCCTGAGGAGCCGGACGTAATCTTTTCAAAATACGTGCTGAATCTACATAAATTTCCTTTACATAAAGATTAGCATCTTCCAAACGAACTCCTTCGTTTTTCTCTTTCCAGTTTGCGATAGCAGACAGAAGCAGCTTTTCGACCCTTCGTGAAGCCTCTTTTGAAGAGAACTTCAGGACGTCAAGCGCTTGATTTACCTCCATACCCCTAATCATATCGGCAACAAGCCGCATTTTACGAGGCGAGGTTGGTACATTTCTAAGCTTGGCAAAAAACTGTTGTTTTTTGGCTTCTTTTATTTTTTCAGCTCTTAATCGTTTTCTAGCACCCATTGTTTTCGTTTTAAAATAGTTTTAAACTGCCAGACGTTTACTTCTTTTTATTACCAGCATGCCCACGGAAGGTGCGTGTGGGAGCAAATTCGCCTAACTTATGCCCTACCATGTTTTCGGTAATGTAAACCGGAATAAACTTATTTCCGTTGTGCACTGCAATAGTGTGTCCAACGAAATCCGGTGAAATCATGGAAGCTCTGGCCCAGGTCTTAATGACTGTCTTCTTGCCTGACTCATTCATGGCAAGAACCTTTCTCTCTAAATTATAGTCGATAAAGGGACCTTTTTTTAATGATCTACTCATAATCTGTAATTAAATTAACCGGTTATTTTTTTCTCTTTTCAAGAATGTACTTTGAAGACTTCTTCTTAGCATGTCTTGTCTTATATCCCTTAGCAAGTACACCTGTACGTGAACGAGGATGACCTCCAGATGCACGTCCTTCACCACCACCCATTGGGTGATCGACAGGGTTCATTGCAACTCCACGAACTCTTGGTCTGCGTCCCAGCCATCTTGAACGACCGGCTTTACCCGATTTTTCAAGTGCATGGTCTGAGTTACCAACAGCACCAACAGTAGCGCGACATGTAGTCAGGATCATTCTTGTTTCACCGGATGGTAATTTAACTACAGCATACTTACCCTCACGGGCAGCGAGCTGGGCAAAAGTACCGGCACTTCTGGCTAAAATTCCGCCCTGTCCGGGACGCAATTCAATGTTGTGAATTATTGAACCCAATGGGATGTCGGAAAGAGGAAGAGAGTTCCCGATCTCAGGTGCAACCCCAGGACCTGACTGGATCTCTTGTCCAACTTTTAAACCATTAGGAGCAAGAATGTACCGTTTCTCACCATCAGCGTAAACTAGCAACGCAATACGAGCGCTTCGGTTTGGATCGTACTGGATTGAATCCACTGTTGCTTTAACACCGTCTTTATTACGCTTAAAATCAATTACCCGGTATCTCCTTTTGTGACCTCCGCCGATGTAACGCATGGTCATTTTACCCTGATTGTTACGTCCGCCGGTTTTTTTTATTGGTCGCAATAAGGACTTCTCTGGTACACTTGAGGTAATTGTGTCAAATGCACCAATAACTTTGTGTCTCTGCCCCGGTGTTGTGGGCTTTAATTTTCTTACTGCCATTATCTAAAATTATATATTGCTATAAAAATCAATATTTTCTCCCTCAGCTAAGGTTACTATAGCTTTCTTGTAAGAGTTGGTTCTGCCTGTAATGACACCGCTTTTGGTATACCTTGATTTGGTTTTACCTCCGTAAACCATGGTATTGACGTCAGTTACGGTTACATTGTACAGTTCTTCAACGGCATCTTTGATCTGAAGCTTGTTAGCTCTTTTATCGACAACGAAGCCGTAACGGTTAAGCTTCTCGCCTAACTCTGTCATCTTCTCTGTTACAATAGGTTTTATTATTACTTTCATGTCAAAACCTCCTATGCGTTAAATAATTCACCTAATTTCTCAACCGAACTTTCGAACAATACCAATGATTTTGCTTTAAGTATCTCATAGGTATTTAGCTCCTGCAGGGTAATAACCTCTGATTTAGGTATATTACGCGATGACAGATAGATGTTCGTATCCAGATCTGGCAAAACAACCAAAGTTCTCTTATCATCGATCTTCAGATTCTTGCGAATTGCTTCGAACTCTTTGGTTTTAGGTGCATCAAAACTAAAATCTTCAACTACCAATATGGCTTGTTCCTGAGCTTTATAAGCAAGTGCCGACTTACGAGCAAGGCGCTTTACTTTTTTATTCAGTTTAAAGCCGTAGTTGCGTGGTCTGGGACCGAATACACGACCGCCACCTCTGAACACAGGCGATTTGATGCTACCGGCACGGGCTGTACCCGTTCCTTTTTGCTTCTTAATCTTCCTTGTACTTCCGGATATCTCGCCTCTCTCTTTAGACTTGTGCGTACCCTGACGCTGATTGGCAAGGTATTGCTTAACATCCAGGTAAATGGCATGATCGTTAGGCTCAATTCCAAAAATTGAATCGGGTAATTCAACTTTTTTACTGGTCTGTTCTCCTTTTATATTAATAACGTTCAGTTCCATTACTTTTCAATAATTAAGTATGAATTCCTGGCTCCCGGAACAGATCCCTTAACTAAAATAAGGTTGTTCTCGGGAATTACTTTTAACACTCTCAAATTTTGTATTTTGACCCTTTCATTTCCGGTTCTACCGGCCATGCGCATACCTTTAAATACCCTGGAAGGATATGAAGATGCTCCAATGGATCCAGGAGCCCTCAGTCTGTTATGCTGTCCGTGTGTGGCGTCGTTAACACCCCTGAAACCGTGACGTTTTACTACCCCCTGGAAACCTTTTCCTTTTGAGATACCTGTAACGTCAACAAAGATGTCTTCTTCGAAAATATCGGCAACGGTAATTTTGTCACCTAATTTCCACTCTTTTTCAAATTTGTTGAACTCAACAAGCTTTCTCTTCGGAGTAGTACCGGCCTTTTCAAAATGACCTTTCATCGGCTTAGTGGTACTTTTCTCTTTCTTGTCATCGAACGCCAGCTGTACAGCTTCATAACCGTCTTTTTCCACAGTCTTAATCTGTGTAACGACGCAAGGGCCAGCCTCGATAACAGTGCATGGAACATTCTTTCCATCGGCACTGAAAACGGAAGTCATTCCGATTTTTTTTCCAATTAATCCTGGCATTGCTTTAGCTTTTTACTGGTTTATCAAACTTTAATTTCTACTTCTACTCCACTGGGCAGTTCTAATTTCATCAAAGCATCGATGGTTTTTGCAGTTGAACTGTAAATGTCGATCAGACGCTTGTATGATGACAACTGGAATTGCTCACGTGATTTTTTGTTCACGAAAGTGGAACGTAACACAGTGAAAATACGCTTGTGAGTAGGAAGCGGAATTGGTCCGCTTACCACTGCACCTGTACTTTTTACTGTTTTCACGATCTTCTCGGCTGACTTGTCAACCAGGTTGTGATCGTATGATTTTAATTTTATTCTAATTTTTTGACCCATAATTGAGATTATAATAAATCAACATTACCTTTTGCTTCTTTTACTACCTCGATAGCCAGCTGACGCGGTACCTCGGCATACTCAAGGAACTCCATTGAAGAAGTTGCACGACCTGATGATATAGTACGAAGAGCAGTTACATAACCAAACATCTCTGCCAGAGGCACCTTGGCCTTAACAACACGTGCACCGGCTTTACTCTCCATTCCTTCTACCTGTCCGCGACGCTTGTTGAAGTCAGAGATGATATCTCCCATGTACTCCTCAGGAGTAACAACCTCTACGCGCATAATCGGCTCAAGCAATACAGGAGCGGCTTTCTTGGCTGCTTCCTTGAATCCCTGACGTGCAGCAATCTCAAACGAAAGCTGGTCAGAGTCTACAGGGTGGAACGAACCATCAAACAGCTCTACCTTCAGGTTCTCAACAGCATAACCGGCAAGAACACCGTTATCCATTGCGTTTAGAAATCCTTTCTCAACCGAAGGAATAAATTCTTTAGGAATATTACCACCTTTTACAAGATCGATGAACTGAAGTCCTGTTTTTCCTTCGTCGATCGGTCCCATACGGAACTGAATGTCGGCAAATTTACCGCGACCACCGGTTTGCTTCTTGAATACCTCGCGGTGCTCAACCTCTTTAGTGATGGCCTCTTTGTAATTAACCTGCGGACGTCCCTGATTACAATCAACCTTGAACTCACGCTTCAGGCGGTCGATGATGATCTCAAGGTGAAGCTCACCCATACCTGAGATAACTGTCTGTCCTGACTCTTCATCAGTACGCACCTGGAATGTAGGATCCTCTTCTGCGAGTTTGGCAAGTGCATTCCCAAGCCTGTCCATATCTTTCTGGCTCTTAGGCTCAACGGCAACACCAATCACGGGATCGGGGAAATCCATTGATTCAAGAGCGATAGGATGTTTCTCATCGCAAAGAGTATCTCCTGTACGAATATCTTTAAATCCTACAGCTGCTCCAATATCACCGGCTCCAAGCTCGCTTATTGGAAGCTGCTTATTTGATTTCATCTGGTAAATACGGGCTATACGTTCTTTTTTACCACTACGGGTATTCAATACGTATGAACCTGAATCTATTTTTCCTGAATAAACCCGAACAAAAGCCAGACGGCCAACAAACGGGTCGGTAGCAATTTTAAATGCCAGTGCGGCCATCGGGTCATCCTCAGTCGGACGACGAGTTACAGTCTCTCCGGTTCTCGGATCTGTACCTTCGATAGCAGCCACGTCAATCGGGCTTGGCAGGAACTGAACAACAGCATCAAGCAGACGCTGAACTCCTTTGTTCTTGAATGCCGATCCACAAAGCATTGGTGTAATAGTCTGAGCAATGGTTGCCTTACGGATAACCTCAAGCATCTCTTCTTTTGTAATGCTCTCGGGATCTTCAAAGTAACGCTCCATAAGCTCATCGTCGTGTTCAGCCACAGCTTCTACAAGTTTTCCTCTCCACTCTTCTGCTTCTTCTTTCAATTCCTCAGGAATATCCTGAAGCTCGTAACGTGCACCCAGCTTCTCATCATCGAACCATACAACGGCTTTGTTTTCGATAAGGTCGATAACACCACGGAAAGTCTCCTCAGCTCCGATAGGTATCTGAATAGGAACCGGATTAGCACCTAAAACTTCACGAACCTGAGTAACTACCTCATAAAAGTTTGCTCCCGAGCGGTCCATCTTGTTCACGAAACCGATACGTGGAACGTTATATTTGTTGGCCTGACGCCATACTGTTTCCGACTGGGGCTCTACACCGCCCACAGCACAGAATAAAGCAACGGCACCGTCAAGGATACGTAATGAACGCTCTACCTCAACGGTAAAGTCAACGTGTCCCGGGGTGTCGATTATGTTAATTTTATAACTTTCGTTATTGTAATTCCAGTTAGTAGTAACAGCGGCCGAAGTAATTGTAATACCTCTCTCCTGCTCCTGCTCCATCCAGTCCATGGTAGCAGCACCATCGTGCACCTCACCAATTTTGTGGGTAATACCTGTGTAAAACAAGATACGCTCGGTAGTTGTTGTTTTACCGGCATCGATGTGTGCCATGATACCAATGTTTCTGGTATATTTCAAATCGTATTTTGCCATGATTTAAAACCTAATCTTTCTTCTAAATTTATACTAATTAAAATCTGAAGTGAGCAAAAGCACGGTTCGCCTCCGCCATCTTATGCATGTCTTCTTTTTTCTTGAAGGCTCCGCCTTCCATATTATATGCAGCAACAATTTCAGCAGATAATTTTTCTGCCATTGATCTACCACTTCTTTTACGTGCAAACAGAATAAGGTTTTTCATACTGATAGAAACCTTTCTGTCGGGGCGTATTTCAGTAGGAACCTGAAAAGTAGCACCTCCTACACGACGGCTCTTAACTTCAACCGAAGGGGTAACATTTTCAAGGGCTTTTTTAAACATCTCCAAAGGACTTTTTCCCTCTTTTTCAGCCTTATCGGCAAGACGCTCCAAAGCATCATAAAAAATACCGAATGCAACAGACTTTTTTCCGTCAAGCATCAGGTTATTCACGAACTGGGTAACCAGTGTATCGTTAAATTTCGGATCCGGTAATAAGATCCTCTTCTTTGGTTTACTTTTTCTCATTTGTCTCTTTGTTTATCAGTTCTGTTGTATTGACTGTCACTTGGGTCTTCAACGGCAGAATGCCATTTACTCAACCAATTAACATCCTAACAAACATAACATCAATTAATAATTACTTTTTCTTCGGACGTTTAGTTCCGTATTTTGAACGACGCTGTGTACGTCCTTCAACACCTGATGCATCAAGAGCACCGCGAACCAGGTGATATCTTACTCCGGGCAGGTCTTTCACCCTACCACCACGCACAAGAACAATTGAGTGTTCCTGCAAGTTGTGTCCTTCTCCGGGAATGTAAGCATTCACCTCTTTTCCATTTGTTAAACGAACCCTTGCAACCTTACGCATTGCTGAGTTCGGCTTCTTTGGTGTAGTAGTATACACCCTTACGCAAACACCCCTTCTCTGAGGGCATGAATCCAAAGCCGGCGATTTACTTTTCTCTACCAGCTTCTTGCGTCCTTTGCGAACTAACTGTTGAATTGTTGGCATAAAATTTAACTATTTCTGTTTTAATTAAATATCACTGTTTTTCTCAAACGGCCTGCAAAGGTAGTAATTTTCCTTTAAAAGCCAATGATTATCAATCATTTTCATGCAGTCTACACAAAAATGAGCCGCAAAAGTACTAATTTTCAATTAAAAAACACAACACCTGTTTTATTTTTTTATTCAGTTACAGTTTTTTAAGAATCTGAAGCCGGATTATTGTCAGAAAAATAAAATATTCCAAACAAAACCCTATCCGATATCTTGATTTATGAGCCGGTATTTCATGTTACAAAAGTTGATTATTGACCACAATTCATAACAAAATAAATATTCTAACGTAACAGTAATCAAAACTTTTTATAATTTACCTCCTAAAATTTAACAACTAAACTTTAACAGAAATGGACACACAACTTATCATTATCTTATCAGTAGCCGGAATCATAGTTTTATGGGCCATTGCTACTTACAACGGCTTAATCAGGAAAAAGAACAATGTAGAAAATGCTTTCGGAGGAATGGATGTTCAACTGAAAAAGAGGTATGATTTAATACCGAACCTTATTTCAACGGTAAAACAGTATATGACCCACGAAAAAGAGCTGCTTACCAAAGTGACTGAACTCAGAAGCAAAGCTGTAAGCGGAAACCTGAGTGACGAAGAGAAAGTAGACCTTGACAATCAGATAACAGGAACGCTGAAAGGTATAATGGTCGCTGTTGAAGGTTACCCTGATCTGAAAGCAAGCAACAACTTTATGAATCTTCAAAAAACACTTAACGAAGTTGAATCCCAGATATCCGCTGCCAGAAGAGCATATAACGCTGCTGTTATAGAATTTAACAACGCCGTACAGATGTTTCCAAGCAAAATTATTGCCGGAATGATGCATCTTAAGGCCAAAAAGGTATTTGAAATTCCTGAAACAGAAAGACAAAACATAAATGCCGGTGACCTTTTTAACAGTTAAAACTCATAACAGATGAAAACTACTGAAGAGCTGCGAAATTTATACGAGTCGCACCTTAAACCGTCGTTAATACAATTAGAAAAAAAACGTAAAGCCATAGTTGTAAAAAGAATCAGCTATATACTGGCTATACCTCTGTTTATCGGCATTTCAATATATCTGGCTGATTCTCATGAATACTTTCTGTATGTAGGTATTGCCGTAACTATCTTTTTTATTTACAAGCTATTTATGCTGAAAAGGGACATGGCCGGGTACCGGGATGAATTCAAGAATAAGGTTGTAAAAGAGGTGGTTCACATGATAAATCCGGAATGGAAATACTTTCCTTACGACAGAATATCGGAAGAAGATTATTACAAAAGCCTGCTATTCTCTAAAGATGCAGACAGATACAACGGTGATGATAAAGTGGAAGGCGTCATTGATAAAACTGATTTTCAGTTCTCAGAGCTTCATACCGAATATAAATCAGTATCGAGAGACGATGAAGGAAGAGAGACTGAATCGTGGCACACCATTTTTAAAGGAATATTCTTCCACGCCGACTTTAACAAGGAGATAAAGGGCAAAACACTGGTACTGCCCGACACCGCAGAAAAATTGTTCGGCAGTTTCGGCAAAAAGCTACAATCGATGAGCGGCAGGGGCAAGCTTATAAAAATGGAGGATGTGGAATTTGAGAAACTTTTTGTTGTTTACGGTTCCGACCAGATAGAATCGAGATATGTTCTCACTCCTTCGATGATGAGAAGTATGGTAGCCATAAAAAAGAAGTATAAGAAAAATGTGTATTTCTCGTTTGTGGGCTCCCGCGTTTATGTAGCCATAAGCATTTCAAAAGACCTGTTCGAACCACGGCTTTACAGGTCAGGTGTACGATTTAAAGATATAGTACAGATGAATGAATATTTCAGTGTAATTGAAACAATTATAAACGAACTTAACCTGAATACCCGTATCTGGACTAAAGACTGAATAAAATCATAAACATACAACAGCCGGTTTTTGAATAATTAATCATTTCAAAAACCGGCTGTGTTATTTTACGAAAGAACAAGAAACTACGAAAGAACAAGACTTTCTCCGTTTTTATACTGTAATGTCATCTGCTTATTAACAAAATCAACAAGAATAAAGTCTATATCATCGTCATCAACTTTTATTAAAACCGAAACTGGTGTAGTATTCATACTCCGGATGCCGGTACTAAAACTGCTGTTTCCCTCTGCCCCTTTAAATGTGATATGAAAATTTCTTTCGTCATAATTAACTTCAGTTATTCCATCTTTCTTTTCCACCGTTCCGTCCGGTTTAATCAGCACACTTTGCATATAAACCAGCTCTTCCGGTTTGGTCTTCAGTGCACTGACTGGTCTGGCATCGGCAAAACGGCCTTCGATTCCTCCCGCTTTAAAGCTTCCGGCTACCAGACCCTCGGATATACTGCTTATGGTAATTGTTCCTTCGTTGAACTCATTAAAATTATTACCGTCAAAAACTTTAAGATTATTTTCACTCTCCGACAGATCATAAACTCCCGGTTTCAGTACACCAACCCTGGCTATAACCGTATATGCACTACCCGGCAATGTTATTTCGATACCATCGTCTCCGTCGGTTTCATAAAATGCATTACTGTAAGAGTAAGCCCGGCCGTTAATCTTCAGGTTTGTCCCTTCACCATTATCAGTACTGTCTATATACTCTACGTTGTATTCTCCCAGTCCCAGAACCGACTTTGCCTGCTTGTCAAGGTCTTCATTGTCACCTGCTGAAGTTACATCATAATTCTCATCGCCACGTTCAGGAATATCACGCTGCTCCTGTTTCACATAAAAAAATAAAAACCATCCTATGCCCGCCAGAGCAGCCAGTTTAAACAACAATCCCAGTATCTTTTTCATACTATATAATTTTACTTTAAATATTAACACCAAATGCTAAAACATCTCCTTTTCTCTCCACTCTGCCCAACCAATATTTTTAAAATATTCTTTCAGCTTTTTGCTTACCTCTTTTTCCTTATCGTAAGCATCCATATACTCTTTTATCTTTTTTCTTTCAGTTACAAACGAAGAGATATTATCAAGATAAAATGTGCGCAGCTCTGTCAGCTTTTTTATAGTTTCAGTCTGTTGCTTGAGTATTGAAGCATCTTTCTGGGCATCAAGATACCAGTTAATTATCTGCCTTGGCATATCGAGATTAGCAATGGCACCATCGGCCATAAGTCCGGGAATATCTTCAAGGTTCGGAGGTACATTTCCTGTCCAGCTCAGGTAATTCTTAAATATTGACTTCAGAATATTGGCCGAAAAAGTCATTTGAGTATTCAAAAGCATATCATTTATTATTGCCACATTATTCTGGCTGATAATATACCTCTCTTTCCACATATCGAAAAGCTTACTCAGCTTGTAATAATTTTCCATAGCCCTGTCGGTGGGTAGCCCGACAAAAACAACCTCGCAATTATAATCCGGATTTTTCTTTTTGGCATCCTCAATGGCGCGTTTAACTTCTCCCACATAAGTTTTAAGGTTTCCTATTTCACGTTCTGCTGCCGCATAGTTTTTTTCCTGAAGATACTTATCAATGCTATTGTAAAACTTTTGCACTTCGTTCAATTCATTTCTTACAGTAAAATCCTCGTCTCCTTTTGCAATAATATTTGCAGATGAATACCAGACTCCCTCTTCCTGTTTCACCACAATATAAAATGTAGCTTCAGCCGAACTCATCTCATCTTTCTCTTTGGGTCCGGCGGGAGTTCTGCGCTCATAATGCCACTTTGCTTCTGACTTAACCTTTAACTGAATCTTTGAAACATTCGACTGCGGAATATGAATTATGGCCGACCGCTGAATATTGGCGGTACCGGTTTGTGTTATTTTTGTTTTAGGGTTAGTGCTGAAAACCGCCAACTCTTCTGTTAATGTCCAGGTACCGCGAAACTGCTTTCCATTGATGGTAAAAGACATTCCGTTTTCGCCTTTTTCAACAATAACAGTATTCTTGCCAACATTGGCATACTTTTCGGGATTTGAACAGTAGTCGCGTCGTCCCCCTTTCAGAACTGCCTCAACACTCAGATTTTCGCCAAATCTGGCAGGAATCTCCTGACCCGGCATATACTCTTTTCCGTTCACTTTAAGAACAACAAACGGGGTACGCGGCTTTTCGGCAAC
Organism: Chlorobiota bacterium; assembly: GCA_013153405.1. GTDB lineage: Bacteria > Bacteroidota > Bacteroidia > Bacteroidales > Marinilabiliaceae > JAADEM01. The sequence goes on along the minus strand of JAADEM010000020.1, from coordinate 27,189 downwards.
TACGTATAGACTACTCAGAAAAAATAATAACAGTAATGTTACAACTCTCATTTGTGAATATTTAATATGAAACATTTTATCGACATTAGTATTAAAGTTAATACGCCCTCAGGCAATAAATGTTTCAATTAAAGAGAGACACTACATATCACCCCAAAAGATAAAAAAGCAGAGTCATAGCACAATGTCAAAAGTACCTTAGAAAACATATCCCAGTTTTCCCATAAAACCGGAATTTATATCACCGTTAATGTATGGCTGAGTAAAAGCTTTAACTCCTATCAGGAATTTCTCTTTAAAGATAAAGGTATCTTCAATAATAAGATTCCAGCCCAATGAAGTTCGTTTATCATCATCCCATGTCACAAAATAGTCGCCGTATACAGGCCTCCACTCGTCGGGCACCGATGAATACCCCTGAACATACGCTTCAGACATATTATACACCGAAATTCCAGCCCCTATCCTAAAGTCGTTAAAGCGGTTATTGCGAAATGGAGATATAAAAATATTAATATTGCCCTGTAAAAACGAACCGTAATGTGGCCAGTTTAATATTTCGGTTGAAGAATAAACAATGTTCCCGGAATCATCAACAAGATTTGCTATAATAACATCTTCACGCTCGCTTGTAACACGACCGAAACTAAATGAGGCCGATGCCGTAAAATACCTGCTGAACCTGAAATTAAATTCATTTTCAAAATTAAAAGCACCAAGATCACCGGTACCAAGCAGCGACCATCCTAATCCGAAACGGATGTCAAACTTTTTTCTTGCCGGCTCTTCCTGCGCATAGCTGTTTACAAAAACAGTTAATAAAATAAATAAAGATAGTTTTTTCATTGTATCAGATTTGGTTATGAAATAAAAAGAGCTGAGAGTTTTTTAGATTGTGGAGATGTTTTATGAATACTTATTCAGAACTTATAACCTATTGCAATGCGAATTCCCAGAACAATTCCTCCGATTGTAACATTGAAGTCCTCTCCCGTAAAGAAATCCGTGTATTTCTGAAAAGACCAGGCATAGCCAACCCCCAAAGCAAATTCATAGTTAAAGCTATTTCCAACATTTCGCTTCAGGCCATACATTGGCAGCAAAAATATTCCCGGATACAATTCCACATCTTTTGATTTGATGCCCTCTCCCGTTTCACCGCCAATTATAAATGATAAATAATTACCGCTATTACCATCAATGCGTTTACCTTTACCTACCCGTCTCTTTATATTGTAGTAATAACGTGGTTCAATCTGAATTACAGGGCTCACAGCCCACACTGTTTCTGTTCCGCTTTGCCAGGCAAACCCTAAGCTCAACTCACTCCTCAATGAGAATTCGTCAGCTAGCATAAATTCATTATATACAGCTACAGGAGGTAGTCCGATTTGAATGCCCCAGATGCTTTTTTCCACACTTGATACTTTATCCTGGGCTGAGACATTAGAAAGAATAAAATACAAAATAAAAAAGATCGTTACCGGATTTTTCATAGTTCGGGGGCAACAAGGTTAGATTATGGTCACATTAAATATTTTTTTCTTTTATCTGAATGACAAACAAAAATGCAATGACCCTTATTCATATTTAAAAAAAATAATATCCCTATCTTTGCACAAAATCGGATAAACAATAAAACGAATAAACAACAGATTATGAAAGCATACGTTTTTCCCGGACAAGGGGCACAATTTGTCGGTATGGGCAAAGACCTGTACGACAACTCACCAGAAGCAAAAGAACTTTTCGAGAAAGCAAACGATATCCTTGGTTTCCGTATTACGGACCTGATGTTTGAAGGTACTCCCGAAGACCTGAAACAAACTAATGTAACACAACCGGCCATCTTTCTTCATTCCGTGATAATGGCTAAAGTACTCGGAGATAAATTCAAACCTGATATGACAGCAGGTCACTCTCTTGGAGAATTCTCGGCACTGGTAGCCGCAGGTGCAATGTCGTTCGAGGACGGACTGAAACTTGTCTCGCAACGCGCTCAGGCAATGCAGAAAGCATGCGAAATAGAGCCGTCAACCATGGCAGCTATTGTAGGGCTGGAAGACGGTGTAGTGGAAGAGGTCTGTAACAGCATTGATGATGTTGTGGTGGCTGCTAACTACAACTGCCCCGGTCAGCTTGTTATTTCAGGTTCGATCGAAGGTGTAAACAAGGCCTGTGATATACTTAAGGAGAAAGGAGCCAAAAGAGCTTTGATACTTCCCGTGGGCGGAGCATTCCACTCACCACTGATGGAACCTGCCCGCGAAGAGCTTGCTGCAGCCATTGAGGCAACCGATATTAAAGAGCCCGTTTGCCCTGTTTACCAGAATGTGGATGCACTGCCGCACACCGATCCGGCCGAAATAAAAAAGAATCTTGTTTCTCAGCTAACAGCTCCTGTTCGCTGGACTCAGACCGTTCAGAATATGATAAAGGATGGTGCTACTTCATTTACTGAGCTTGGCCCCGGCAAAGTACTTCAGGGACTTGTTAAGAAGGTTGACCGCAGTATGGCAACCGAAGGGTTCAGCACGCTGGCGGATATCAAGGAATAAGAAATTGAGTATCTAATAAATTGATTATTTGAGAACCCGGAGCGGATATTGAACCCGTTCCGGGTTCTTTTTGTTTTCTTGAGGTGATAGTTTTATAAAGATTCTTTAATGAAAACTTTTATTCTCATATTTTTTGTGTTTATCTCTCAACTGGCATACGGTCAAACGGCTCATGAACTTTATGATATAGCAAAAGACTATTATAAAGCCCGGAACTACACCGAAAGCTTGCAACAACTAGATAAAACTCAATTGATGTTAGGCAGAACAAATGCCGCAATTGAACACGTACGGGTTAAATGTTACTACTACTTAAAAAGATATGATGATGCCCGTAAGTCTTTAATCGAATTTTATAAATATCCGGCTTCTGCTGAGCTGATTGAAGAGATGAAAGAATATGAAAAGAAAATTTCGTTAGCAGAATTAAAGAAACGACAGGACAAACTAAAAAAACAAAAAGGGAATTGAAAACTTCAATCGACTGGTTCTATAAATCAAATATTTAACTTCGCGATCATAGCGCCTTTGCGTGAGATCTCTATCTTTTTTATTCTTTTTAGACAGCCCCGTCACTTATGCAGAATTTATTTGGGGCGCGGCTTCAAGTCGCACCCCAAATGGCTTAATCATCCAAAGTAGTAAGGTCACCCTCGTCCTCACCGAGGGCACGGGCTTTCAGTACACGGCGCATTATCTTACCGCTCCGTGTTTTCGGAAGAGAATCGACGAATACTATCTCTTCGGGTTTGGCAATCGGGCCCATTACCTGAGCTACGTGATCCTTAACCTCTTTCTCAAGTTGTTTCGATGGAGAAACACCTTCCTTCAATATTGCATACACGTGAATAGCATTTCCTTTAAGCTCATGCGGCAATGGAATAGCAGCAGCTTCAGTTACGGCATCGTGACTAACCACTGCACTTTCGATTTCGGCAGTACCAAGTCGATAACCGCTTACTTTGATAACATCATCGCTACGGCCAATTATCCAAAAGTAACCATCTTCATCTTTTTTGGCAGAGTCTCCTGCATGATACCATCTTTTTTCTTCAAACTTCTTCCAGTAGGTATCTTTGTATCTTTCAGGATCGTTAAGGATGGTACGAGCCATTCCCGGCCAGGGATTTTTAAGCACTAATGCTCCAACTTCGTTAGGAGCAACTTCATTACCATCCTCATCCACAACTGCAATCTCATGACCAAAGAAAGGTTTAGTTGCCGAACCCGGCTTTAATGGTGTAATAGGTAAAGGTGTTATTACAAAACCACCCGTTTCAGTCTGCCACCAGGTATCCATTATAGGACAACGTTCCTGTCCTACCACACGATAGTACCATTTCCACGCCTCAGGATTTATCGGCTCTCCCACTGAGCCAAGAAGACGCAGAGAGGAGAGGTCGTGTTTTGTAACCCAAGATTCTCCGTAACGCATAAGTCCGCGAATAGCCGTAGGTGAAGTATAAAGTATGTTGATTCCGAATTTATCAATCATCCTCCACCAGCGGTCAGGATAAGGATGGTTAGGAGCACCTTCGTACATAAACAGAGTTGCACCGTTAATCAGCGGAGCATAAACCAGGTAACTGTGTCCTGTTATCCAGCCCGGGTCGGCAGCACACCACCAACGGTCTTCCGGTTTAATGTCAAATACCATACGGTGAGTTGCCGATGTGTAAACACTGTATCCGCCGTGGGTATGAACAAGACCTTTGGGCTTACCTGTTGAGCCAGAAGTGTAAAGAATGAACAGCGGGTCTTCAGCATCCATCTCCTCAGTACCACACGAATGACCGGCAATAGGCAGCGACTTCAGTTCGTGATACCAGTAGTCACGGTCATTTTCCATATACACATCTTCACCTGTACGCTTCACTGTGATACATATCTCAAGTGTAGGAGCTATCTCCATTGCTTTATTAACTATCTCTTTCAGTTGCGTCGGTTTACCACGCCTGTAACCGCCGTCGGCAGTAATGATCACACGGCTTTTTGCATCATTTACCCTTTCGGCAATGGCTTCATGGCTGAATCCGCCGTAAACAACACTGTGCACTGCCCCAATCTTGGCGCAAGCCAGCATTGCAAACACCTGCTCAGGTATCTGTGGCATATAAATGGTTACCACTTCACCTTTTCTTACCCCCATGGCCTTAAGCACATTGGCAAACTCACACACCTCACGGGCAAGCGCATGATATGAATACGTTTTAATATCTCCCGGCTCTCCTTCCCAGATTATAGCAAGTTTATTCCTGTTCGCAGTTTTCAGGTGTCTGTCAATGGCATTGGAGATTATATTAGTCTTTCCTCCCACAAACCATTTATAAAAAGGGAATTCGGAATCATCAAGCACCTTGTTCCAGGGCTTGAACCATTCAAGTCGCTTGGCCTCTTCGGCCCAGAACTTCTCAATATCTTTAACCGACTTTTTGTACAGTTTGTCGTAATCTTTTACAGTTGCATTCTCTACAACCTTTTTTGAAGGATAGTAAATGTCTTTTGATTTTCCCATGATCCGGATTTTTGCAATTATTTATATATATCAGAATTTGAATATAAAAACAAATCGGGACAAATCAAAAACTCAGGCTTACCATAAGAACTAACCGTTTGTTCCGAAACAGACTTCCCGGCTGCTTCTGTTCTTTATATTTAATCCTGTTTTTATTTGAATAATGTTCATGCATATTCCCGGTATTAACATAATTTTATAAATACTTACAACCTCTGTTTTTTACATAATTTTATTATATTTTTACCATCTGATGTTAAATAAAAACAAAGAAATATGCTTGAATATAAAATTCCCGAACGCCTCGATGCCGTTAATTCACCTGATGTAGAAAAGGAGTTATTAAGTAAAATATCGTCAGAGAACCCTCAGATTACAATTTGTGACTTTTCAGATACTGTTTATATTTCGAGTGCCGGGCTAAGAATTATGCTTGTTATCACAAAGGTAATGAGCAAAAACGGAGGGAAGCTTATCCTTAAAGAAATGAACGAAGATATTTACAATATATTTAAGATGGCCGGATTTCATACTATCATGAATATTGAACGCTAAGCACAATGCGCCGTATCAGAAAATCTCTTTTTTTTAAACTTGCATTACTTATTGTAATAAGTTCAGGTACTGTTCTGGCTATAGTAATGATTGTAAGCAATTACAATCTGAGGACCCGCATACTGGAGGAGCAGAAAAAATACTACACATCACTTGCTGCTAAATCGGCAATTGAAATAGATCAGAAACTCTTTAAGGCGAAAACAATAGTTGACAAAGCAGCCATTATCTTTAAAGTCACAAATCCTACAAGAGAAAAAAGTATTCAACTATTAAAAAACATACTGAACAGTGATGAAATGATAGGAGGAAGTGCTGTAGCCCTTGCTCCCGAAACACAATTTGACAAAGCCGGTTTTCAGATGCTGTATGCATGGAAAGACAATGACACCATAAAATATGCAGACAGGATAAATCCCGAACAGGACTACAAGAGTGAATGGTTTATAAAGCCTTACACCCTGAAAAAAGATATCTGGACAGAACCATATATTGATACCGATGTTAATCGAATGATGGTTACTTATTCAACTCCGGTTATTGTTAATGGAAATGTAACTGCAATTATTACATGTGATCTGATACTTGACAGTGTGGAAAAACTCCTTATGGAAGTTGAACTGGGACATCAGGGGGCTCCGGTTCTGGTAACCAACGAAGGCAGAATAATATCATATCCTAAAAAAGAGTGGGTTTTAAAAGAAACGATAGCATCAATAGGGAAGAAACTGCCTGACCCGGCCGATCGTGAGATGATGAAAAACCTGTCTCAACTTCTGAGAAAAAAACAGTCGGGAAACATGAGACTTAAACAGATTAACTCATCCAGTTTCATGTGGTTCTATTTTGATACCGTAAAAGAAGCCGACTGGAGAATAGGATTTCTAATTCCCGAAAAAGCCATCCTCAGCCCGATAAATGATCTGAATAAAAAGATGCTGATTATTGCACTACTGGGAATTACAGCATTGCTTATTCCTGCTTTTTTTGTTTCTCACTCCATTACCAACCCCCTGAAAGCATTGTGCGATGCTTCTGACAGTCTGGCTAACGGTAATTTTGACGCTCCACTACCGAAATTAAAAAGCAATGATGAAATAGGCCGTCTGGTAATGGACTTTGAACGAATGCGTATCGACCTGCAGGATTATATAAAAACACTTGCGGCAACAACTGCTGAAAAAGAGAAAATAGCCAGCGAATTGTCTGTTGCAAAAGAGATACAACACAGTATTTTACCCAAACTCTTTCCGCCTTATCCTAAATACTCGGGCCTTGACATTTTTGCATCTCTAGATTCTGCCAAAGAGGTAGGAGGTGATTTGTATGACTTTGCCCTCCTGGATGATAAAAAACTGTACATATGTATCGGAGATGTTTCGGGGAAAGGTGTACCTGCCTCACTGTTTATGGCAGTAGGAAAAACACTTTTAAAATCAACAGTGCAAAATGTAAAAGATCCGGCAAAGGCTTTGTATATTGTAAACAATGAACTCTCGGAGAACAATGATGCCAGTATGTTCATAACACTTTTCTGCGGCATACTTAACCTTAAAACAAACGAACTGACATACGCCAATGCAGGACATAACCCTCCGATAATAGTAACAGGTAAAAAAAGTTTTTTCATTAAACAGGCTTCGGCCCCGCCACTTGGTGCAATGCCTGACATTAAATTCACTAACGAAACAATAAAACTACCTGAAGATAGCTTGTTCCTTCTTTATACCGACGGGGTAACAGAAGCAATGAACTCTGAAAATAAACTATTTGGAGACAATACCCTGCTTGAAGTCATAAAAAACAATCCTGCTCATACTGCCGAGAAATGTATTGTCAACATTAAAAATGCCGTTAACCATTTTGTCGGCAATGCCGAACAGTCGGACGATATTACAATGCTGTGCCTGTCGAACAACATTAACAACAATAATACTTTGCATGACAAAAACACCCCCGATGCTTCAATCGTTTTCACCAACAACAAATCGGAATATCCCCGTATTGAATCATGGCTTAATCAGACAGGAGAAAAGCTTAACTGGCAACCGGGATTTCTGATGCAATTGAATCTGGCTCTTGAAGAATGGATAGTTAATGTAATTTCATATGCTTTTACTGATAATGATATACATGAAATAGAGGTCAGGTTATGGCAAACAAACAAATCGGTACGTATTGAAATCTCGGACGACGGTATCCCCTTCAACCCACTTGAGGAGAAACATACCGATACCGATAGTCCGGCCGAAGAACGTGAAATAGGAGGCCTGGGAATTCATTTTATAAAAAATACGGTAGACGTATTTTCATACAAAAGAGTAAAAAACAGGAATGTGGTGATAATGGAAAAATCACTGTAATATTATTCCCTCCACAATTTCAGGTGTTCACCACAAACTCCTTTCCGGGTATCTCTTCTTTGTAAACAACATTAAGTTTAATCTGGCTTGTCTGATTTCCGGCCGAAACTTTTTCGGCAAATAGTGCATCTTTCCAGCCCGGCTTCATAAAACGCACCTCCGGTTTCAGTAATAAATTATCTCTTCGCATATAACCATATCCCACTTCTTTACGGAATTCAGCATCCAGCATTTCGGCAATCTCTTCTGTTTTGCTCTTTTTCAAATCATATTCACCACTCAGTTCAACACAAAAGATATAGTGCGGCGGAGAACTTACAGTCACTGCACATACATGTTCTGTTTTTATATTTAGTCTTTTCAGAACCCCGGGAACCACTCTGCTGATTATTGAGCCGGCCAGTCTTTCACCGGCAATATCTCCCACATCTCCGGTTTTAGAGATAAAAACAATTTCCGGTGTATTTCGGTAAAACCCGGTGACTTTTATAATGTCATGCATATTATATCGGTACAGACCGGCATAATTTGTTATCACCATTTCATACATCTCTCCCTTTTTCAGCTGATGTGCAAGAAGTATTTCTCCTTCCCTGTATTCATCTACCCGGCCTGAAGTATTGTATGGAATAAACTCAAAGAAAGCACCGTGCAGAGCAAGAACTCCTGCCGGATTACCTGCACTACGGGGAATATTAAATTTCCCTTCGCTGGCTCCGTATCCCACATCAATAAACTCCGCTTCTCCGAAAAGTGGTTTCAGTTCTTCAACCCGACTGCCTATACTTCCCGAAAGCCAGGCAAAGATAAGTTTAAGGTTTCTCCAGTAATTAGCAGGAATAAACTCATCTCCTCTTTCTGCTATCTTTTTAAGTTCATCTGCCCTTTCCCTGTTGGGTTTCAGTCTTGCAACAAGTTTATCTCTCAGGGCAGGTTCAATGTTCAAATCTTCTGATATTGTTCCTTTCTCTATATCATCGATAATTTGTGCGTAATTTTCTTTCACAATATCAGTAAGCTTTGCCATTCGGGCTATGTTGTTACCCATTATCAGCCTGATATCATCCTCAAGGGCAAATCTCATTATTACATAATCAAGAGCAAACTGATCCTCAATATCCAGTACCTCAAAAGGAAACACAATCATATCAATCAGCTCTTTTGATGCGCTTTTTGCAGTTGTTCCCGATGCTGATCCTATTGGTATTCCTGCCGGGGTTTTACTTATTTCGGCTTTGTTTATCAAAGGCAATAATTTTCCTTTCATTACTTCGGGATACTTCTCTGAAAGAATTAGTCTCCTGAGTTTTTCTGTTACCATTTTTGCATTAAGTCCCAGCTCTGTTTCGGGTATTAATTTTTTCAGGCCTGATGTTCCGCTGGTTGCCAGGAAAGCAACAGGCTTGCCCGGAAACAGAATATTTTCGGCACCAAGCTGCATCTCTTCCGACAGGTCTTTATAATCCACCCATGAGCTTAAAGGCATTTTCTTTCTGAAACTGTCTACGGTATCGGAAGATGTTATCCCGTACTTGTTAAGGAACCGGCAGCCGGCAGCATTTTTAAGAATTGCCCCCAACACGCTCTGCTGAGCTTTTTCGGGATTTTCGCAAAGACCGGAAAAATACTCCCATGCATCTGCAGCACTTTTATTAATCATATCCTCTGTCATCGTAATCAGTAATTAAGGATTTTATCGTAACATGATGTGATATACTCTTTCAGTTTTTCCGCATTATCACCAATTATTTTCACATTGTCGAAATCAAACTTCTGACTATCGATGCGGGAATAGAGTAACAGCCATTTATCAGGTGTACGGGGCATAATTCCTGAAAAGAAAAATCCTGCAGAATTCAACTGCTCTTCAATGCCGGTTGAAAGAGGTTTCCACGTAGGTATCAGAATATGAAATGTAATAAAATTTTCGGCATTTAGCTCTCTGGTTACCTTTTTGAGATCGCCCGGAAGGTTATCACCGGCTTTCTCAATAAATATAGTGGCAAGTTTATCCTCATTTTTTTTGTCTACAACCAACTTGCTGTTTACCTGTTCAGGATGCATAATTTCATTTGTGAAACTAACCGGTATACCGGCTATATCAAATAATTCTCCTACAAATTGTTTATGGGGACCGGGAATGTTCAATGCCACTTCCTGCAGTTCGAAAGGTGTCATAATTGAATACAAAAGAGTTTCACGTTGTTCACTGATATCCTCCATTGCAACAAAATTAACACGTTCGTGTACCGACAGCTTAAGTGCGAACGGAAAAAAATTATTTGCTTTGGTTAGTCGTTGAGAGCCTGTATGTGCAGTTACCAGATTTGATTCCACAATAGAAATATTATTCTCTTTAACTTTACTGAATTGTATCTGGGTCCTCACAATTCTTAACAAACCACTGTTTTTTCTATAGGCAGGGTTGCTCATCAGGGCTCCTGCCTCAACAATTTCTCTAGAATAGGGAGAGCGGTGATATGACGAATGAATAACAATCTCTCCATCAGCTGTTTTCCCCACGAAAGATATAACACTGTTGTTTCTTATAGCTTCACTTAACATCTCTGGATAGTAAAAAACTGTTTTTGCATATGAGTAGCGATATGTAAAGTAAGCCAGTTTTGTTATTTCAAAAGCATCATCGGGTCCGGCTAACGAAATTTGCAAGCTTTCGCGGCTGTTAGCAACTTCTGTATCACTATTATTTTCATTATCCGTTTTATTTTCCTGTTCATCAAGAGCAAGGATCTTCTTTTCGAGAACTGTTTGCCAGCCGCCTGTTCCCAGATTAAGAAAATAAAAATTATCTGTAAGTTTTTTTATGAGAAAAAATTTCAATCCGTCAATTGATTCATCCGGCTTATCAACTTTATATGAAGGAATATCCTCTTTATTTACCGGCAGCCCCATATTACTCAGTACAACACGCAGCATATTGTTATCAACATCACAAAAAATCTCAAAATAATCCTGTTGCCCCTGCGGATAATTCTCAATTATATGTTCGGCAGCCTCCTCGGCAGCAAGTTTAATTTCATCTCTTTCATGAGCATTAGCCCCGTAATAGCCGGCAACACTTGCAACAAAATCCCTGATGACAGGGATCGCTTTTAGTTCATAAATTGTTTTCAGAATCATTTAATCCTATTTTTCTGTTAAAAATTAAGCTCCTCTGTCTGTCTTTTAATTAAATACCGGATCCTTCATTCAACAACTCATCCGCATTTTCCGACACTGAATCATTGTTGAACATCACAACCGCTTTCTGGTTTTTACCATCCATAAGAATAGTCAGAGGTTTTTTGAATCTTACGTGGGTAAAATATTCCGAACTGTTTATCACTTCCTGCTGCTGAAGCACATCAAAATTCACCCATTCATCCTGTTTCCCGTGATGAACCGAGAAATATCCCACATTCATTGAAGTAACATTATGAAAAAAATGTGAGCCAAGCGATGCTTCAAGCGGAAAATCGGGCAGCCCCATTTCCACTATCACCCTTGCATGTGATATCTGTGACCAAAGAACAGGAATACCTGTAAACCTGTCACGTGTTCCCCAGCGCCCAGGACCAATAAGGACATACTCCGTATTGCTTTCATCGAAAAATTTATTCAGTCCGGCAATTTCATGTGCCATTTCAGCCGTTTTTGTCCGGTCAAATTTATCGATATTCATAAATATCACATCCTTTATTGTCTCAACTCTTCCATTACCCATACCTTTAAGCGACTGAACAATAACTCTTTCCTGTTCCACCTCATCAAAACTGACATCGGCATGTGTCTCAAGGCGGATAAGCGGCTTAATCTGCAACAGGTACAGTGTTGGATTATTATTTTTTCCTCTTTTCAGGTCTATTGCAAACTCTATTTCCACCGGAGCTCCCATAGCCTCCTTAAAAAATCTCAACAGTAACTCCAGCGTTTTTGAAAGTGGAATGTATTCATACTTCAGAATATTGGAAAAATTTACAACACGCGGACCTTTAACCGACATATCGTTTACAAGCCTGTCATTCTCATAATCATAAACCGAAACACAGTGGTTCAGATTACCGTCTTTTTCGGCTTCCATAATATCCAGTTTCACAATGGCGGCATCCTCCCCGTCATTCACAAGATCCACCGGATTATTTGACAGGTCAAGTGCATAAAAGTAGTTTTGAGAATCTTTAATCTGATCTTTTATTGAATTTAATTCCAGGGTAGGATATGACGGGCAAAAACGCCAGGCTTTTTCTCCACCAACCACATACTTGCCAAGTCCTACGGCAAGCACGGCAAAACCATCTTCAGGTTTCATGTATGAGAACGGATAGTAATTATACGACTGGGCTACACCGCTTATGTGCGGATAAAAGCGTCCGTTTGCCTCCTGTCCTACCAGTTCCTGGATAATCACCGCCATGGTTTCTTCCTCAATTTTATAATCCACAGCCTCAAAATATGCTTTGGCAGCATCGCTGAACATTGATGCATAAACAAGTTTAACAGCAATAGCAAGCTGAGCAAACCTCTCTTCCGGATCAGGGTGATTGTTAGGCAGTATATATGTCGCATACACACCTGCAAACGGCTGTAAAAGAGAATCCTCGAAAAGCCCTGATGAACGGACAGCCAACGGTCTGTCCATTACTTCAACATAGCTGCGCAATTTTTCATCCACTTCATCGCTAAGCTCCGACTTTAGGAATAAATCACGTATCTCTTCATAATTTTTCTGAACAAAGGCTTTATGGAAAAGGTTATTTTTTTCGATAAATTTTGTGAATTCACCGGCTCCCACAATAGTAGTTGCAGGTATTTCTATATTCAATCCCTGAATATTATTCTTAAAATCGATATTCTCTATAAAATTACTCAGGAAAGCCATACCGCGTCCTTTACCTCCGAATGAGCCTTCTCCTATACGGACAATAAACCTGTTACTACGAACAAGGCTTGGATCAAACAACACAACCCGTCCTCTCATACGTTCCAGTTTTACCTCTTCAAAAGCATCTATTATTGCTTGTCGCAACTGTTCGGGTGAAACAAAATCCTCAATCTTGAACGGGCGCAGTTTTTTAGCCAGGCTTATTTCCCCCCTTGCCATAAGCCATGTTGAGATACCGTTACGTCGTGCATGAAATATCAAAGATTCAATAGGAACTTCTCTTATGCATTTCATAAATTCTTTGATATTGGCAGCCTCTGCGACCACCTCTCCCTTCTCATTTTTAAATCTGAAGTTGCCAAATCCAAGCTTTTCATAAATAAAATTATGAATATCCATAGATAAGCTGTCGGAGTTTTTATCGATAAAATCAGCACCAACCAGCTCAGCTTTCTTATAATTCATCGGTTCGGATGACTGAAGAAGAGTGGGCATTGACGATTTACTTTTTACATATTTAATAAGTTCAACACCTGCATCTCCGTCGGGAACACCGTTCCGTTTATATCTCACATCCGATATAACACATATTATATTATCCTGATACTTATCGAATATTTCAACAGCTTCTTCAAAGTTTGTAGCAAGAAGTATTTTGGGGCGCACCCTCATCTTCATAATCTTGTATATCTGATCCGACGTCTCTTCCGACAAAATCGACTGTGTCTGTCTCATTATAATGGAATAGAGTAACGGCAGATACCGGGAATAATATTTCCGCGAATTCTCCACAAGAAGAATAACCCTTACATCACCCACTTTTACATCTTTCTCCACATTCATCTTGTCCTCTACATGCTTTATCATTGCCAGAAAAACACGGGTATCCCCGTTCCACACAAATACTCTGTCGATATGTTCGGTATTACCTCCTTCATCATCAAAAAAACGGAGATCGGCATTATTATTAACCAAAAGTAATACCGGCAGTTCCGGCAAAGCATTGTGAATCCTTCGACTTGCCCTTACCGGCAGCTGCTTATCAAGGCCTGCCATGATTATCACCATGTCGAAATTTCGCTCATGGAGCATTTCAAGAGCATCATCACAATTTGCGACACTGGTTATACGCGGTGAAGTAAAAAGATTTAGCTGAAGATATTCTCCTATGATTTTGTCAAAAAAACGTCCTTCCCGCACAATACTGTAGGAGTCGTAATAGTTGGCCAGCAACAATACCTCCTTTACCTTAAACGACATCAGCTCCTGAAAAATATCATGATCGGTGAGCCGCCTTTTATAAATTTTGGATAATTCAATCTTTTCTTCCGGCATGTTTTCTTGGTTTATTTATTCTTGGTCACGAGGTTCGTTTATTTATATTTGTTTTGTTCCCTTCTCTAATGGAGTAATTCTATATTTTCTGCCAGCATAAATATAACAATTCAACAAATAAACAGACTATACGGTTCAACCGTTACCTGTCAGCAATAACAACAAACGGGGTGACAATCGTTATTAGCGAAGCCACCCCGTCATCTTAATGTTATAAATTATATTACTTCACCTCCCACACATCGCCTGAATAAAGCAGGTCTTTGAATGATTTAATAGGTGATTTTTCACTTACCTCTTTTATTTGTTTCTCCATACACTCGTCGTAAACACTTGCTTCAACGTCACGTATCACGCCAAGTGCAACAGGGTATTTAGGATATTCCATATCGGCAAGTTTAAGGTGAAGGGTTATATCTTCACATTTTGCATCATGAACCAGAATATCATCTTCTGTAATACCATCCTCACCGATTGTTACAACTTTAAGTTCCAGACCGTCAAGTATCAGACCTTTATTACGTTCTTTTCCGAAAATCATCGGTTCTCCGTGTCGTAAGGTTATGGTACGATCGTCTTTGTATTGCTTGTCTGTTATCTCAGCGTGAATCTTATCGTTGTATATAACACAGTTCTGTAGCACCTCAACAATAGAAGTTCCTTTATGCTTTGCAGCTTCTTTAAATACCTCTATCGAGAGTTTCAGCTCCTTATCTACCGTACGTGCAAAGAACTGTCCACGGGCTCCTATACAAAGTTCTCCCGGACGGAAAGGACTTTCAATTGTACCGTAAGGAGATGTTTTAGAAACAAATCCTCTGTTCGATGTAGGAGAATACTGGCCTTTAGTCAGACCATAAATCTTATTATTGAACAGTATTACATTAATATCAATATTACGACGTATCAGATGAATAAAATGGTTACCTCCGATAGCAAGAGCATCTCCGTCACCGGTTATTTCCCAAACATGCAGATCGGGATTGGCAATTTTAACCCCGGAAGCAATAGCTGCTCCCCTGCCGTGTAATGTATGGAATCCGTAAGTATCCATATAATACGGGAAACGGGAAGAACAACCAATTCCTGATATAATTGCAACATCATCTTTGCAGTAATGCAGTTCAGACATAGCTTTTTGAACCGAGTTCAATATAGCGTGGTCACCACAACCCGGACACCATCGTACTTCCTGATCACTTTTAAATTCGGTGAACTTTAAATTACAAACGCCTGACATATGTTATTCCTCCAGTAATTTTATAAAGTGTTCTTTCAATTCTTTAACTGTAAACGGTAATCCCTGTACCTTGTTGTATTGCTTAAGGGTGATACCTTCAAAATTCATACGAAGATAATTGGCAAACTGTCCCATATTAAGTTCGCAAACAACCTTTTTGTCAAATTTACTTAGAATATCAGATGTATTCTTAGGCAGCGGCTGAATGTAATTGAAATGGGCTAAAGCCACTTTATGTCCTTCATTTGTAAGCTCTTCGTAAGCAGTATAAAGGTGTCCGAAAGTTCCGCCCCATCCAATTATCAGCAGGTCGGCATCCTCTTCTCCAATTATTTCAAGCTCAGGAATGTAATCTACAACCTTATCCACCTTTGCCTGACGTACATCAACCATACGCTGGTGGTTAATCGGATCATGAGATACTGCTCCTGTTATATAGTCTTTCTCAAGACCACCTATACGGTGAGCAAATCCTTTCATTCCAGGGTATGCCCAGTAACGTGACAGTTTTTCAGGATCACGGATATAAGGTTTCCATTCTTCCCTCATATTTTCATCCACAACAGGAACATTGATTTTGGGGAAATCCGACAAGTCGGGTATTTTCCACGGCTGAGTACCGTTACCCAGGAATCCGTCAGTGAGAAGAATTACCGGAGTCATATGCTCAACAGCAATTTTTGCTGCGTAAAATGCGTAATCGAAACAATTGGTCGGAGTACTGGCAGCCATAACTACAGCAGGACTTTCACCATTCCGACCGTACAAAGCCTGCATCAGGTCAGACTGTTCGGTCTTGGTAGGAAGGCCGGTTGAAGGACCACCTCTCTGAACATCAACAACGACAAGAGGAAGCTCTGCTATAACTGCAAGTCCGATAGCCTCACCCTTAAGAGCCAGTCCCGGTCCTGATGTTGTTGTAACAGCAAGATTTCCGGCAAAACTTGCACCTATAGCACTTGTAATACCAGCAATCTCATCCTCTGCCTGAAAAACTTTAACACCAAGGTCTCTTCTGGCACTTAGTTCCTGCATTATTTCCGTAGCAGGGGTAATGGGATACGAACCAAGGAAAAGCGGCAGATCACTTTTCTCAGCTGCAGCCAGAAATCCCCAGGCTACTGCCGTATTTCCGTTTATATTTCTGTAATATCCTTTTTCGATATCGGCTGGTGAAATCTGATAAGAAGGAGTTACAGCCTGAATAATAGAGCCATAGTTATAACCTGCCTCAAGAACTTTGATATTAGCCTCTACAACTACCGGCTTCTTCTTGAATTTCTTTCTGATATACTCTTTGGTGTGCTCAAGAGGACGATTGAAAAGCCAGTAAACAAGCCCAAGAGCAAACATATTTTTACTACGCAGAATGCTCTTGTTATCAAGTCCCATATCTTTCAATGACTCTTTTGTCATTGTTGTAATAGGAGCCTTGATAATATTAAAGTCGCCCAGCTTATCTTCTGTGATAGGATCGTTTGTTTTGTATCCTGCTTTCCTGAGGTTCTTCTCATCAAAGCTATCTGAATCAATAATTATTGTACCACCCGGTTTCATCCATTTCGCGTTGGCTTTTAATGCTGCCGGATTCATGGCTACAAGCACATCGGCATAATCACCCGGAGTGTATACCTCGCTGTGACCGAAATGAACCTGAAAACCGGATACTCCTCCGATGGTTCCCTGGGGAGCCCTTATCTCTGAAGGATAATCGGGAAATGTTGATATATCATTCCCGAAGATTGCTGAAGTGTAGGAAAAAAGTGTACCGGTCAACTGCATACCGTCGCCGGAATCACCCGAAAATCTTACTACCACTTCATCTTTCTCAATTACTTTTGACCTTTTGCCCATAATAATATGGTTGTGAAGTTTGTATTAAATTTTTATTAAAAAATTGTTATTTCAATTGAGGTGTAAAACTAAATTAAAAAAATGAAAAACAATCTTTTTAAATGCTTAATTATTTAAGAAAAATCCTTAAAATAAATTCGTTATACTCTTTATGTACATAAAATGTTTCTTTTATTGCCCTTTTATTTAAAAAACATTAAATAAATGCTTTAATTATCTGACAAATACGCATTTAATGATATTTTTCGCCATTAAATATGTTTTAGAACATATTAAGCTTTTTTGTGTAGATTTTTGATTGTACATTTGCGTAAAACGTAAAACAAATGGCTCTAATAAAACAGGTGAGAGGTTTCGTACCCAAAATAGGAAAAAATGCCTACCTGGCTGAAAATGCGACAATAATAGGTGATGTTGTAATAGGTGATGACTGCAGCATATGGTTCAACACCGTAATACGCGGCGACGTAAATTCAATAACAATAGGTAACAAAGTAAACATTCAGGATGGCTCAGTGCTTCATACCCTGTATCAGAAGTCAGTAATAGAAATTGGCGATAATGTTTCGATAGGCCATAATGTTACGGTTCACGGTGCAAAGATTGAAAATAATGTTCTGATAGGAATTGGTGCTACAATATTGGATCATGCTGTTATCGGTCATAACTCAATAATTGCTGCCAACTCACTGATTCTTTCCGGCACAATCGTTGAACCCAACAGCATTTATGCCGGTGTTCCGGCTAAAAAAATAAAAGACATTGAGCCTGAACAGACTAAAGAAATGATCGAGAAAATAGCAAATAATTATCTGATGTATGCCGGATGGTATAAAGATTAAATATTGGTGTAAGTTCCGGACACATTCCTTGTAAGCAAAAACAAACCCGGTTAATTTACAACAAGCCTGCCTGTTGCCATAAAACTATCATGATTTTTTACAACAACAAGGTAAATCCCTGAAGCCATACCGTCTCTGCTCAACGAAAAAACGTTTTCATCAGCAAGATTAATCTTTTTAACTAATCTCCCGTCACTTTTATAAATCAGCATAGTCATTGAACCTGACTGAGCAAAATTTTGAAACTCCACAATTGTAAAATCTTTCATGGGGTTCGGATAAAATCTTATTTCATTGTTGCACACATTTTCATTAATATCAGTCAGGCATGAAACAAAAGATTTAAACAGGTAATAGGCCGGTTTCTCCAGGTAAGTTGTATCATAAATCAGCCCGGAATTGGAATGAGCATAATTATCACTTCCTTCAACCAACTTAAAAAAATATGCTTCAGGAATATTAAGGCTATCAAGTTTCCTGACATACTGATATAACCTTTCGGACTGGTATTCATCTGTATATGGTTCATAATTCATATTAGGGCCGCCAAATTCCGAAACAATAACAGGACATGTAACTGTATCGGCAAAGCACTGATAATATTCGTCCCACTGTTCAACATCGTCGTACAAATGAATATCAAGCATATCGTAACATGCATCCTTTAATACCGAATCTATTCTGTTTTTAGCATCCGTAAAATCGTCAGACGAACAATTGGCTTCCAGATAGTCAGAATCATAAAACGCACCTTCTCCATCATAAAACGAATCAACATATCCGTTACAACCGGCCAGAAATCTTAATGAAATGGTTGTAAATCCGCCTAACACCACTTTTGTAGACGGAGAATTGGCTTTTACCGAATTATACAAAATATTATTTGCTTCGATGAAATCAGCGGCACTGCCAATATACCAATAATCTGACTGCCACTCGTTTCCGAATTGTATCTTGCTTATCCGGCCGGAATACCTTTTTAAAAGGGAATCTATATAGATTTTAAATAACTCATTATTAAAAACGCATGATTGATCATTCTGAATGGAAGAACAGGCCCAGTCTGGTCCGTTTGACTGAATCGTAAGCATTATCTCATAATTATTTTCTGATGCCCAGTTTATTCTGGAATCCAATGGAGACCAGTAGAACTCTCCCTCTTCAGGTTCTCGCAGTTTCCACTCTTCGGCAAACCTTATCTTTTTTACTCCAAGATCATTCAGGCAGTTTTTTGTAAAATCCCTTTGTGTTGCATCCTCAATCGGAGGGAAAGAGATCCCAAGTTGAATACCTGTTATACATGTGTCATTTTGAGCACTGCCCGGCAAAAAAGACAATATCGTCAGTATTATGAACACGAAATACTTTAACATGCATTTAATCATTTATCAATTGTTCAGCTCAAGATGCTCAACTCGGATATCCTCTTTGAAGAATATTCCGGCTGTTTGGCGAAATTTATCCGGATGCTCAGTTGTGTAAAAATGAACTGTTCCGTTTTTTGAACATTTCACATCCATCTCAGGATGACGATACAGATAATCTTTCAGGCTTTTACTCACAATATCACCCTGTGAAAGAACGATGACACCCGCAGGCATATACATTTTAATCTTTGGCAATAAAAGCGGATAATGAGTACATCCTAATATTAAGGTATCTATTTTCGGGTCTCGTTTAAAAAGTTCATCCAGATCTTTTTTTACAAAAAAATCAGCACCTGGACTGTTAAATTCGTTATTCTCGACCAATGGAACCCACATCGGACAAGCCTTCTGGGTAACCTTTATATCTGGCGATATTTTATTTATCTCCAAAGGGTATGATTCAGACAACACGGTTCCTACAGTTCCAACTATTCCAACATGTCTGTTTTCCGAATAATCGCCAACAGCCTCAACACTGGGACGGATAACACCAAGAACCCTGCGGTCGGGGTCAATACGAGGCAGGTCCTTTTGCTGAATTGTTCTCAATGCCTTTGCTGAAGCCGTATTACAAGCAAGAATTACCAGATGTGCTCCAAGTGAAAAAAGCTTCTTAACGGCCTCTAACGTGTATTCGTAAACTACATCGAACGAACGAGGACCGTAAGGAGTTCTTGCATTATCGCCAAGATATATGAAATCATACTCCGGCAGTTCCTTTCTGATACTCTCAAGAATGGTCAATCCGCCATAACCCGAATCAAATACTGCTATAGGCCCCATAAAGTAAATTTAACCAAATTAAAAAAGGGTGACCATATGGCCACCCTCAATATAATATTTTTATTTCAATTCAAAGCAATTACTGAACTCCCAGCTTAGCTTTCACCAAAGGTGCACAATCGATACTTTTATCTGAATGATATACTACAACCTGAGAACTGATATCAAATATGTATATCAATCCCTGCTCCTGACCAACTTCTGTAATAGCCTTCTGAACCTTTTGAATTATAGGTTGAAGCAATTGTTGCTCTTTTTGTGCCAGGGTTTGTTGAGCCATCTGGTTGTATTGCTTGATACGAGTATCAAGATCCTGAATCTCTTTTTCTTTAGTAGCTCTTATAAGATCGGGTAAAGAATCCCTTTGGGCAAGATAATCAGCATATTTCTTATCCAGGTCTTCACTCATAACCTTAAGCTGATCCTGTAACTTTTGGGCTTCTGCATGCAACTGAGCATCAGCTGCCTGCTTTTCAGGCAATTCTGCAACAAGCTGCTGTATGTTTATATGGCCGAATTTAAGTTCTTGGGCGGTAGCTTTTCCTGCTAAAGTTACCAGAATAGTCAGTATAAAAATCTTTATCAATTTCATGGCATTATAATTTTCGTTGTTTATTAATTACTTTGTGTTGTTGTGTCAGGTATTCCAAGTTTCTTTTTCACAAGCGGAGTTACATCAATGGTTTTATCAGAATGATAAACCGGCATTCCACTGGTAATTTCAAATATATACAAAAATCCGTTTTCATCTCCCACTTCCTGTATAGCAATTTTCACTTTTTCAAGAATCGGGGCTTTAAGTTCCTGTTCTTTAGCTTTTAGCTGTTGCTGTGCAAGCATGTAGAAATTCTGGATTTTTTGTCCCATTTGCTGCAATTCCTGTTCTTTTGCCGCTCTGGCCTCAGGTGTCATACTTTCAGCAACTTTCATATAGGCTTCCTGTTTATTTTTTAATTCTTCCTGCAAGGCAGTCAATTGTTTTTCTTTCTGGTTATACTCTTCTTCAAGCTTTGTTTGTACCTGTTTCAGTTCAGGCATTGAAGTTAATATTTCCTGAGTATTAACATTGCCAAATTTCATCGGTTGCTGTTGCGCATACAAAACTGTACCGATAATGAGCAAGACGCTTAAAAATCCTATTCTGTTTTTCATCTGTCTTAATTTATTTTTCATTCTGGGGTCACAAGATACCGTTATTAGTTATTCCGGCAGGCTTGCAATTATATTTTTTATTCTTTTTTTATACCTAATCTCTCAAGCACCACATCGCTTATATCATATTTCGGATCTGAATACATAACACCTAAACCTGAACTTTTATCAAAAACAGCAGCATAACTCTTTTCTGCAGCCAGTTCTGAGATTGCGGTATATATCTCATCCTGTATAGGTTTTATAAGTGATTCGCGTTTTTTAAAGAGTTCACCTTGTGGTCCGAAATATTTTTTCTGCAACTCTTTTGCATTTTTCTCTTTTTCAATTATTTCATTTTCCCTCTTCTTTTTCATCTCGTTTGATAAAAAGACACTTTCAGTCTGATAAGCCTCATACAGCATAGAAACTTCTTTATACAAATCTTCTATTTCTTTCTGCCAGACTTTAGACAGTTGGGTCAATTGCTCATTTGCCGCTTCGTACGCAGGAATATTCTTCAATATATACTCTGAATCTACAAACACATACTTCTGGGCAGAAACCATATGTCCGGCTAAAAATATTATTCCTGCGATTAATAACCTTTTCATAGCCAATATATTTTTATTTCCTGATAATCCCATCAAAAACCGAACCACAATTTCATATCACCTTAGAACGATTGACCGATGATAAAGTGAAACTGACTTCCTCCTGCTTCAGGCCTGAACGGAACATCATCATAACCATATCCCCAATCAATTCCCATCAAACCAAATATAGGCAGGAAGATTCTAAGACCAACACCGGCCGAACGTTTAAGTTCAAACGGATTATAATCTTTAAATTCGCTCCAGGCATTACCTGCTTCAGCAAAAACCAATGCAAACACCGTTGCCGATGGTTGCAGAGTGATTGGATATCGCAACTCCATAGTTACTTTAGTATACATGTTACCATCGTATGCCTGACGTCCGTCGATAAATGCCATTGGAGTAAGCGATGAATTTTCATATCCTCTGACTCCGATAGTCTGACTACCATAAGTATTATAGCCTGACATACCATCACCACCAACAACAAACTTCTCGAATGGCGATTTTAGGTATTTGTTGTAATAACCAAGAAATCCTGCCTCTATTTTACCCATTATAACAAGCTTACGGGCATTGTCGAGAGGTTTGAATATTGCACCTTTGAATGTCCATTTATGATATTCTATATTTTTGTACCTTTCTTCCTGAGGGGCAGTTTTCCAATAATCATAAGGCTTACTGCTGAACACTGAATAAGGAGGTGTAAACTCAAGACCTATTGAAAAGTCAGAACCACTACGTGTATAAATCGGATTGTCAATTGATCGACGGCTCAGAATTGCCTTAAAAGAAAGGTTATTTGAGATACCATTCTGCATTATGAAATAGTTCCAGTCCTTAAGATCATATCTCTGATAACTGGCCTCGAAGTAAACGGAGAACCAGTCATCCGGCCAGTTTAGACGTTTTCCGTAACCAACAGAAGTTCCGAGTATTTTCATATACTGATCAGGAATGGCATCTCTGTCATAATAATTATATCCGTATCCTCCATAGCTTCCGTAACTTCCGTAAGGATTGTAAGAATAAGGATTGTAATAACTACTACTGACTCCTGTCTGGATGGAGTAATAAGCCGACACACTTAAAGAGTTTGGCCTTTTCCCTCCAACCCATGGCTCTATAAAAGAGATACTGTATGACTGATAGTATTTTCCATTGGTCTGGGCACGCAAAGATAATGTTTGTCCATCACCTGTAGGCAGTGGTCTCCATGCTTCTGCATTAAAAATGTTACGTATGGAAAAGTTAGAAAATTTCAACCCTATAGAACCCACAAACATACCGGCTCCCCAACCTCCGGAAAGCTCAATCTGGTCATTTGCCTTTTCTTCAAGATTATAAACAATATCCACAGTTCCGTCTTCTGGATTCGGAAGTACTTCTGGATTAATTTTTTCAGGATCGAAATGTCCGAGCTGTGCCAGCTCTCTAACAGTACGTATTAACAAGGATTTATCGAACAACTGCCCCGGTTTTGTTCTTATTTCACGACGAACGACATGTTCGTGTGTTTTCGTGTTTCCTTTTATCTTCACTTCGTTAATCTCGGCCTGTTGTCCTTCGTATACTCTCATCTCGATATCAATAGTATCACCATGCACACCGGTTTCAACAGGTGTAATGTTGGCAAACAGGTATCCGTTATTCATGTATTCATTACTAACAGCGTCCTCGTCTTCGATTAATCTTTTCTGAAGATAATTCTGATTAAAAACATCACCTTTTTGTATCATCAACTTATATGACAAATAATCTGAAGGATACACGCTGTTTCCTACCCAGGTAATATCGCCAAAGTAATATTTTTCACCTTCATCGATATCGATGATAATATCTACGGTATTGTCTTCATTTCGTATTACCTTATAATCAGTAATGGTAGCATCACGATATCCGTATTCATTATACTTATCGATTAGGGCCTGAAGGTCATTTTCAAATTCTTCCTCGACAAATTTCTTAGTCCTGAAAAAATTAACCACTTTTCCTTTGGCATTGGTTTTTTTCATAGCCCAGTTCAGCTTAGCATCACTAAGTACTTTATTTCCGTTAAATACCAAAGAGTTTACCTTAACTTTATCTTTTTTATTTACTTCAATATCGAGTATAACATGATTTTCCTGATTGGGATCATCACGCTGAACTATTGTAACTTCAGTATTGTAAAACCCTTTCTCAACAAAATAATCCGTTATGTATTTTTTGGCCCTGTCGATTGCATAGGGTGTCACCTGCGAACCTTTCATCATTGCCACCTTATCCGAGATGGTTTCAATTTCACTTTTCTTTAATCCGCTAAAGTTTATTTCCGATAAACGCGGTCTCTCTTTTAATCGTATTTCAAGCCAAATTTTTCTACCCTCAACCTTGGTTGCAAAAATCTTAACATCAGAAAACAACCCGTGCTTCCAGTATCTTTTAATTGCTTCGGTAACTTCATCTCCCGGAACCGAAATAACCTGACCAACCCGAAGTCCTGACAGGTTAACAAGAATTTTCGGATCTAAACTACCCACACCGGTTACTTCGATATCAGCTATCTCATACTTTTTGGGAATGCCGGTATAAGATATCTTGGGAACTTCTGTTTGAGACAGAACTGATATGTATGGTAATAAAAAGGTTATTAAAAACAGGAAGCTATAACGCATAGTATTTTTTAGTTTTACAATATTCACTTACTAAATTTGCTGACTCGTTTTTCCAAAACGCCTTTCTCTTTTCTGATAATCAAGCAGGGCCTCATAAAAATCCTCTTTTCTGTAGTCGGGCCAAAGAACCTCGGAAAAATAAAGTTCTGTATAGGCAATTTGCCACAATAAAAAGTTAGAAATCCTCAGTTCACCACTTGTTCTTATCAATAGTTCCGGGTCGGGCATGTTATTTGTGGTAAGATATTTTCCAAATAAGTCATCGTTAATATCATCAGGATTTATTTTGCCTTCGCGTACATCCCGTGCTATTTGTTTTGTAGCATTTACTATTTCCCAGCGCGAGCTGTAGCTCAATGCCAAAGTCAGGGTAAGCCCGGTATTGGAAGAGGTTTTGGCTATAGATTCTTCCAGGTTTTTCAGAACATCGGTTGGCAGGCATTCTTTACAACCAATGGCATTCAACCTTACATTATTTTTCAGTAATGTTTTGGTTTCGGCGCCTATGGTTGATACCAAAAGAGACATTAATGCATCAACTTCATGTTTCGGACGGTTCCAGTTTTCTGTAGAAAATGCATACAGAGTCAGGTAGCTTATGCCTAATTCGGCTGCAGCTTCAGTAACCTCCCTCACGGCAGTAACGCCATGCTGATGACCAAAAATCCGTGAGTTACCTTTCTTCTGAGCCCATCGGCCATTACCGTCCATTATGACAGCAACATGACTGGGTAACTTTTCTTTTATTAGTTGATCTTTTAAAGATTCCATTATCTACCTGTTTCTTCGATCTTCATTTGTTCTGGCGTACATTCCAAAACACTCACTTTTCCTTCTCAAGAAGCCAAAAGTAATATAAATTTTAAAAACTGAAAACCAATCGTTATTATGTGTCAAAGCATTTCCAATACTATCATAATTATCGATGTCATCCACAAACAGTTTATAAAAAGTCCACTCCGCTCCTATTCTTAGTCTTTTGTTGATTTTATACTTCACTCCTATACCCATTGGTAAGGACAGTGCAAAGTATGGTTTAACTCCCTCCGAATCATTTCCTGACGTCTCTTGTCTGTTGTATCCTACAGTTCCTGCTCCAAACGAAACATAAGGAGTAAATACTGTTGATGCAATAAACTTATGATCGTACGAGAACAAGTTAACCTCTCCTGTAAAGTCAAGGCTCAGCAAAGACCTACGAAAATAACCGGCATTACCATTCACCGTTCCGGTAACAGGCAATATGCCTGTTTTATCCGGATCATACGTTCCGCTTATTTCACCATATGTTATTGTCCCTTTTAAAGCCAGCCTATCGCTAATTACATAGCGGGCCAGACCGCCAAAAGCCGGACGTGTTTCAACAAACGGCACTCCCGGATTCAAATCTCCCATATAATATGAGGTTCCGGCCAACGGCCCGAAGTCTATTTTCATCTGGGCTTCCAGCTTGTTCTCAAACGAAAAAAACACAAACAAGCTCAAAACCAACAGGGCAAAAAACCGTTGTTTGCAGTTCCTGTTTTCTGAGTTGAGAGTGTTAGGCACAATTATGTTTTTTTCAACTGCCACAAATGTAACATTTAATATTAAAACTAAAAGTTTTATCCAAAATATTAATATAATAACAAGCTGTATGAAAAAATATTGTACTGCAATACAATTAAAGAAACTATCAATTACGCTTATCAACGCCCCACATCAGTTTATTTCTAAGCGTAGCATAAAAGGAGTGATTGTTAAGTTCCACCACATTTATCTTAAAACCTGCCTTTTTTACATAAATTATAACATCATCGTTAAGCACTCTGCTTCTGGAATCAAGTGATGCCAGGTATTTTCCTGCACGTCCTTCTATTTTCAGCATTACTTCAAGCTCATTTGAAACAACCATTGGCCTTACGGTAAGGTTATGAGGAGCAATAGGTGTTATTATAAAATTTGAAGTCTGCGGATGAAGAATCGGTCCTCCCACACTTAACGAGTATGCCGTAGAACCGGTGGAAGTAGCAATAATAAGACCATCTGCCCAATATGAATTTACATATTCATCATTCAGATAAGTATGGATCGTTATCATTGCCGAGGTGTCAATTTTTGTTATTGCCAGTTCATTAAGAGCAAAATTCAGCGAATTAAAATCCCCCTTATTGGTACTTACCTCCAACAAATCAAGTTTACGCAGACGGTAATTTTCCGAAAGAATCTCTTTTAGTGCGCACTCTATCTTTTCTTTGGAAATATCAGCCAGAAATCCGAGTCGTCCGCTGTTTATGCCCACAATAGGAATTCCTGAATCTTTAACATAGGTTACCGTTTCAAGGAAAGTCCCATCGCCTCCTATGCTAAAAAAAAGATCAACATTTTCGATATCGTTTTTTGTATCAAAAAAACCGGCAATGTCAGGTTTATATTTTACAGTCTCAATAAGAAACTCGTAAAACTTACGAT
>JAADEM010000129.1 GCA_013153405.1 Chlorobiota bacterium | reverse complement strand
AAAAAGAACATTTATTTTTTACTAACTATATAGCAACAGTTGAAAAACTGTTTACTAAAAAACCCATTATTTTATTTTATGATGATTTGCGCAAAGATCCAATGGGTTTTTTCGATTATATTGCAAAACAGATAGGAGTAAAATATAATAAAGATAAGGTTGATTTAAGCTCAAAACATAAGTCTTACAGTGAAAAACAACTTAAAGCGCTGGCTAAAGTCGGTAAAAGGATTAATTTAAGGAAAGAAACCAGGCACAAAGCATTTTATCAACTCAGGCGTTTTTATACCAATATGATTCGTTATTCTACACTTTACATTGCTGCATTATTACCCGATAGGTGGTTTAATGATGAACCGTTGATAAAACCGGAGGAGCTTAATGCTGTCAAAGAATATTATGCCGAAGACTGGCAGACTGTAATTGAGTATGCAAAAAAGAATAACCCCGAATAATTCCGGAATAACGGCGAATCCTTTTTTCTGAACTTTCCGAATTGTTATTTCATGTAAAATCTGTATTTAGTATTACCTGTGAGAATATGCCGGATAAATACGCAGGGCAAAAGTAATTATTATGTAACATGGTGTTT
The DNA here is from genome assembly GCA_013153405.1 of Chlorobiota bacterium. Classification (GTDB taxonomy): domain Bacteria; phylum Bacteroidota; class Bacteroidia; order Bacteroidales; family Marinilabiliaceae; genus JAADEM01. The sequence continues at coordinate 29,437 of JAADEM010000129.1, read as the reverse complement.
TATACTATTTTCCGTTGATATTGCTATTGAACCGGGTATGCAGAATATTCCCGAGTTTTTTTGCTACTGATGTATATTCAGGGTTGTCGATAACATTAACATTCTCATCAGGATCCTGGCAATGGTCGTAAAGCATTTTAGCATATGGCTTACCTGTTTTCAGGTCGATGAATTCCGTGTAGCCATATTCAGGTGTTGTAAGCATAAATGCATTTGCTGTTTTAGTAAAAACAAAATTATTTATTTTCGTTTTAGGATTTATGAGTACAGGTACGAAACTTTTACCTTCTAATTGTCCTCTCGGTGCTTTCAGGTTACATAATTCGGTAATTGTAGGGTACACATCAACAAGTTCAACAAGGGAGCTGCTCTTTTTGCCTCCATTTACTCCCGGTACTTTCATTATCAATGGCACTCTTGACGTAATGCGAAAGCTGGTATACTTTGCCCATAGGGTGTGTTCCTGTAGATTGTAACCGTGATCTGCCACAAGCATTACTATTGTGTTTTGTTCAAGGCCTTCGTTTTTCAGTGCATCTAATATCTTACCTATAAGAGCATCAACATAGCTTACGGTAGCATAATATCCGTGAATAAGCAGCTTTGCAGTATCATTACTAACTTGTCCGTGTTTTGGAATACCACTGTAAGCACGCATTTCTGGCCAATTGTCTATGGCTGCCCGGGGAGCATTTTCAGGAACAAAATTGTTGTAAGGTTGTTTAATTTTATCGTGTGGATATTTTTCCCAGTGACGTGCAGGAGCATTAAAAGGCAGGTGATTGCTTATGAAACCGGCAGTAAGCAGAAAGGGCTTGCCTGCTTTTTTCAGCTTTTTAATATCGCGAATTACCTTTTGTGCCATCAGGCCGTCAATGTATGCAGTGTCATTAACATCAGCTTTTTCAAAAGCCGGTCCGGTGCCTGTTGTTACATACTCTTTGTGATTTTCGGGCAGTTGATAATCTTTCCACAACGATTGCCAATAGTCAGTAGGCGAAAGTCCTTTATCATTTGGCTCGAAAGCGTAAGGTCGCCATACTTCGTCCCAATCACTCATGTTATCATCAAGGTGATGATATATTTTTCCGTTCGAGATTGTTGTGTAACCGTTTAACTTGAACAGTTTAGGGAAACTGACAGCCTCAGGTACTTCTTTTTCTGCAAATGTGTTGTAATTGATAAACCTGTTTTTTGTTGGATACATCCCTGTAAGCATGCTTGCACGTGAAGCCCCGCATACAGGTATATTACAGTATGCCTCAGTAAACATAATTCCTTCGGATGCCAGCTTGTCGATATTTGGAGAATGCATTTGAGAATTACCATAACAGCCAAGCTGAGGGCGCAGGTCATCCATATAAATTAGAAGAACATTAGGTCTCCCGGTATTATTCTCCTTCCTGGTGTGGCAGGCAAATAATATTGTGATTGCTAAAATGTACAACAGGTGACGCACTTTCATAGAAAGATTGCTTTATTCGTATTTTAAAACTACATAGCTGTTTGCCCTGAGTGATAAATTAAAATCTTTATGTTCTGAGCAGGTAGGTGTGATCTCTCGGTCATTTATCACATCATAAAGCTTAACTCCTTTTTTGAAGTGAAGGATAACAGGTTCGGTATGATCGATAAATGATTTTACAATCAGCATCCTGTTATCATATTTAAATAAGCTAACTTCGGGTTTTGCTTCCAGGATAACATCTCCGGGAGCAAATCGCTGTTTTATATCGTAAATGGCTTCCGCAGGTAAGTTGTACAGGTCGGAAAAATTCCGTGGAACTGCCATCAGGTAAACACTACCTTTTGAATATGCGGAATATGTAAGGAGAGGATAGGAGTTGCCTGAAGGCGTTATTCCTACAATCTCAGACCAGGCATCGTTGGTGGGATTCTCAATCCCGGGTATAACAATGTTATGTTTAAGATCGATAGTTTTGTTGAACTGTAGGTTTGAAACCCTTGAGATTTCAACATCTCCGTTAATATCAGAGCTTATGAATTCTTCGATACCTCTGTTTCTCATTTTATCCAGAAATCCGCTTGATATGATAACTGTTCCTTCGTTTTTAAGAAATGATTTTATTTTAGTCATAACATTTGCATCGGCAGATGCACTTTGAGGTATAAATACAATACTTGCTTTATCAGGAAAATCAGGTACCGGTTCAACCGGAATTCCCAGCATACCCAGATAAGAAGCAAGGTAGCTGTCACCCGATGAATTTACAGGTCTGTAGTATTTTAATCCTACCGGGTTGCCAAGCGAGCCGGCAAAGGAATCAAACATTTTGAATGTGCTTGCAGCAGTGGTACCGTAGACACTTAATAAATTCCCATCAGGTAATTCTTTAAATAAAGATGACCAATTGAAAAGTGTGATTTCTTTTGTACCTGAAAACAGGGTCAGGGCAAGTTGTTGTGCATAGGTGTCAAGGTTGCCGGCCGCAAGCGGATCGACCCAGCCGCCACCGTTTCTGCCCGGAGCAACATTGTCGAGATATCTCATGATTCCATAACTTTGGTATGGCTGCAGGTTCTGATGAGTATAAACCCGGTCTCGTGTCTCTGTCCCAGAGTATATTCCGTCGAATATTTCAGGTTCAGTTGCCAGGTTGTATCCTGTGTACTGATAATAGGCATACCAGTTAGGATATTTGATAACCATTTTAATATCAGGGTTTATTTTTTTTGCTTCCGAAACAAGAAGTTGGGAAACTTCTGTCATTTTTTTCAGCCTGTAATCAGTCCATGAAAGTTCTCCTTTAGCTTCAATACATTTATCGCATCTGCATGATGTAAAAAAGAAATCGTCAAATATGCACTCATCAAATCCTTTGGCTGCAATTTTTACAGCATTAACAAGAATCTCTATATCGTTATTGTCAGAGTAGCACAGAATGTTAAAATATTTACCGTTGCCTCTCGGTTTGGTTGCAGTTATGCCTGCTGCAGTTTCAATTCCTGCATTTTCAAAGTATTTTTTTACTTTGAGCATAGTTGCAAGATTGTTTGGAGTCTGGCGATGCACTTCAAGATATACTTTATCAACATGCAATGTTTGTTTCAATACTTTAATATGACTGTCGAAGTAGGCCTTGTCACTTAGTGCTTCAACATCGAAGCGGGTACAGTAAACAGCTACTTTGAAATTGTTGTAAGCAAAGATGTTTTCTCCAGATACCGAAGTGATTATAAACAGGAGCAATAATTTTAAAACAGAGCTTAAATTTTTATTCATAAGAACAGGTTTGGATTTTAATGATATTTTACAGTTGAAGTATGAAAATCAGGGAAGTATATTTATTGGGGCAGGCTTTTATTTCAGGAATTATTATGTGTTGTTTATTACAGTTTAATGGGGATATTTAAACAAAGGGGGTAGTTTATAAAAAACTGCCCCCTCGTTCATTTGTCAATAAAAACTATTTTAATTATTCAGCAAGGTCTTTAGGAACAAATCTCCAGAACCAGCCACCTCCTGCATTAGGACGCTTCTGGTATAAAACCATAAAAGTATCGGTTAATACGGAGATTGTATAAACACCGGTTTCGTCACCTGAGAATGTCCAGTCAGGCATGTGAGCATTTACAATCGTGAGCTTGTTGTTTGGCATATCAATCAGGAATGAACCAACTTCTTCAGTTCCTTCATTCGATAATTTATAAACAGTATTTGCTCCGTCAAGTGCAAATGTAAGTTCACAGTTTATATAATCCTGCGAATTAGGATTCCACCATTTTGATTCCCATTTTGCCGGGTCTCCCGGGCCTAAGTAGCTGTATAATCCGTCAGATGTATCATAAACCCAGACTTTCCCTGCACCGTTACCGGTAAGTTCAGAATATCCAGGAACCGGATAGCTCATTTCATCTATTGTTACAGGAACATCCTTGTATACCAGTCCTCCATCTGTTGTGGCAATGTAAGTTACATCGTATGTTCCGACAACAGGAACAACAACTGTATCAATTGTTTTGGTTGAAACTCCGAATTTATAGTCCCAAGAACCACCAATAGAAGGATCATTGTTCTTAAGGACCAGTTTGTTTGAACCGTCAATTGAAGTTACCGTGACATTGATTTGGTCAGCCGGTAATTTAGCTCCCAATTCGTATCTGTCTTCTATTGGATTACATGCCGAAAATATAGCTGCCAATCCAATGAATATTGATAAAATTATATTTTTCATATCGAAATATTTTTTTATTAGTTAAAATCTTTACCATCCAGGATTTTGCTCAAGTACACCTCCAGATATTCTGATCTGGCTTGGAGGAATAGCTAAGAATCCGTTTGTTTCCGGTCTGTACACCTGATTGTAAGTTGCAGGAACTTTAGCATTCAGAATAGGAATGTCAGTTACCACAGAGAATGCTGTTTCAAGATCATGCCAACGCATAAGGTCGTGATAACGTAATCCTTCGAATGCCAGTTCGTGACGACGTTCGTTCTTGATGTTTTCAAGGGTTACGGGAACTGATGGTAAACCGGCTCTTGCTCTTACCATATCAAGATATGATTGTGCATCGGGGCAGCCGAGTTCAGCAGCCATCAGAAGTACATCGGCATATCTTATGATGATTTGATCCTGCATATTCCAAAGCTGGATATTTGCAGTTCCGCCATACATAAGGTAGTACATTCCGTACCATTTGCCGTCATCAGCTTTTTCTGTAATAGGAACATATTTTTTATTCCAGTAACCTGTTTCCTGCTGAGCATTCCAACCTCCTGGCTGATATTTATCAAGGAATTCAGAACCTTCATCAGGATTGTTAATGCTGATTATAGAACCGGCCTGACGAATATCTCCGTCTTCAAAACTGTCCCATAGTTGTGGATTTACAGTTCCCCATCCCCATCCTTTTCCGAAAGGAGTATTATTAAGGCCACGGAATCCCATAAACAAAGGAACCTGGTTTGCATAGTGAAGTTTTCCATTCCAGTCAGCCAAAGGACCGAACTTGATAGCAAATACAGTTTCAGTGTTTCCTGATTGTGGATCTTCACCTACCCATTCAAGGTTATTATCTCTCTTGTAAGCATAGTCATTGTTATGTGCATAAGGCCATATATTTCTGAAATCGCTGACAAGCTGATGTCCACTATTGTTGATAAGGTCAATGAGCCAGTTCTGAACATCTGTTTTGGAAACGGTTCCTTCTTCGTTCAGTGGCATGCTTTCTTTGTTATAAGTACCGGTATAGAACAGGTATACTCTTGCCATTAAAGCTTCGGCAGCCCATTTTGTAGCATGTCCTGACACAAAATTATCAAAGGTTTTAGGAGCCATCAGATCAATAGCTGTTTTCAGGTCTGTTCCAATCTGTGCAAAAATATCATCAACAGGTGCTTTAGGCAGATTTTTCTCACCTGTGGGATCTGTAATCAAAGGAACAGTGCCGAAAAACTTGGCAAGTCTGAAATAGAAATAAGCTCTAAGGAAATATGCTTCACCAAGAAGCTGGTCATGTTGTTCCTGGTCATCGAATTCTGCCTGGTCGAAGTGCATAATAAGCATGTTGGCTCGGAAAATACCTACATATGCTTCAGCCCAAAGATTGTCGAAAAGGTCATCTTTAGTTAATGTGAACTGATCTAAGCCTTGTGCACCGATATCTTCCGGACCACCTCCGGCAAATCTGTCATCCGACATAAGTTCAGCAACAAGAACCTCACTACTGAAACCGTGTTCTGTAGGAAGAGCTCCGTAAACAGCCGTCAAAGCCTCATTAATCTGTTGAGGATTTGAATAATAGCTTGACTCGTCCATCTGGAAGAGATTTTTTCTGTCAAGAAAATCATCTCCGCAGCTTGTAAATGATAAAATGAGTGCAAGCAGTGTGGAATAATATAATATTCGTTTCATATCTTTTATATTTTTCATTTTAGAATTTAACAGATAAACCGACTAAAATACTTCTTGACAAAGGATACATTCCAAGGTCAATTCCTGAAGACCAGTTGTCAGGTCCGTATCCAACTTCAGGATCCATGCCTGAGTAGCCGGTAAAAGTATACAGGTTTTTAGCAGTTACGTAAAACTTGGTTTCACCCAATGGCCAGAAAGAGAATCTGTCAAGGTTGTAACCAATTGTAAGGTTACTGATTCTGAAAAAGTCAGCATCTTCAATGAAGAAGTCCGACATTTGTAACATATTATTGTTTGATGAAGATGAAAGTTTTGGATATGTATTTGAAGTTCCTTCACCATGCCAGCGTTGAAATACATCTGTGGTATAATTATCATAAGGTGTATTCCATGAGCGGTATGATTTTGCAACCTGCATACCAGCCTGACCTGTTCCTGTAAGGTTCAGGTAAAATCCTTTGTATTCAGCAAACAATTGAAGACCGAAGTTGTAATCAGGATTGGGATCTCCAAGCATTATTTTATCCTGGTCATCGATAATTCCGTCACCATTCTGGTCTACATAACGGAAATCACCAGGAGAAGGAGTTGTTGCTCTGGGATCGGAGGTTATCCTGCTGTTATATTCATCTGCTTCAGCCTGATTTTGAATAATTCCATCAGTTTTGAATCCCCAGAAATAAGCAATTGGATAACCAACTTGTGCACGATAAATTTCAGACATACCATGAGTAAGGACATTAGCCTTACCGTGAATGATTTTCTCATCATTGGCAATTTCTGTAACTTCGTTTTGGTTGTATGCCAGAGTAACAGTTACTCCGTATTTGAAAGAACCTACCATGTCATTCCAACCAAGAGACAATTCAATACCTTTATTGGTTACTCTACCTCCATTGATGTCAGTAGATGCAGTACCGTTAGTTGCAAGTGTCGGCGGATTTACCAGCCAGTCTCTTGTGTCTTTCTTGTACCAGTCGAAAGTAAAGCGTAGTTGTGAATTTATAAAATGGGCATCAAAACCTATGTCTGTTTGTTCTGAAGTTTCCCAAGTTACGTCCGGATTCGGAACTCTGGCAGGATAACCACCAAGATACTCAATAGTTTTGTCAGGTCCGTAAAAATAGCTGGCATTATCATAGGTGATTGATGAACTGTACTGGAATGCTCCGATTGCCTGGTTTCCGTTTTGTCCCCAGCTACCGCGAATTTTCAGGAAGTTCATAAATGCTACATTTTCCATAAATGGCTCATTTGTAACAACCCAACCTCCGGAGATTGACGGGAATGTACCCCATCTGTTACCTTCGGCAAAGTTAGATGAACCGTCTGCACGCATAACTGCTGTAAGCATATATTTTTCTTTGTAGTTGTATGAAAGTCTTCCGAAGTATGACAATATTGAAGAACCATACCAATCGGCACCACCTACTTTTGTGTATGCAGGGTCTATAATGGGATAGTTATCAAGATACGCATGTTCCGCATCTTGGAAAATGCCGTCTTCGTTATGACCGCTTACACTTAATGACTGAGTAACTTTATACATCTCAGTACCAACTAGAGCCGTTATGTTATGAACATCATTAAATGTATAGTTATAGCTTGCTGTGTTGGTAAATGTGAAGTTATAACCCTGACTTAAACTTTGGTCTACTTTATCGCGTGGGTTCTGAGCATTAGCACTAAGATCATAAGAAGGAATCCAGTGCCTGTAAGAATTAAACCAGGCATTGAAACCATAGCTGGATTTAATAATAAGATTTTTTATTGGCTGAATTTCCAGATATGCATTACCTACAATTTTATTATTGTTTTGCCATACATCTTTGCCAAGATATTCCATCAAACCGATAGGGTTTGCAGCTCTTGGGTTCCAGTCAATAGCATAATGGTAGTCACCCTCATCATTGTATACAGGGAGGAACGGGCTGGCAGTAAGCATATTTCTTACATCACTCCAGTAAAGGTTTCCTGTTCTGATTCCGGGTTTTTCTGTATTTGTATAAGTAATGTTTTCACCAAACTTGATAATTTTCAGGTCTTCTTTTTGCCAAACAACATGTTCTGAGTTAAGCCTCAGGTTAAGACGTTGATATCTTGATTTTGCTTGTTTTCCCAAGACTCCCTGATCATCAAGATAGGCAGCACCAAATGAATAAACAGATTTGTCAGAACCGCCGTTCATGTTGATAGAATAGTTCTGAACCAGTGCATCCTCATTCTCTATCTCTTTGAACCAGTTGGTTCCCTGCCACTCTCCACTCTCTATCCTGTCCCAATCAGGAACCAGGCTAGCGTAATCATAAGGAAGAAGGCCTTCGTTAATACGTCCTTCATTTTGCATTTCTGCATACTCCTGAGCATTCAACAGGTCAGGTTCTTTATAAATATTCTGCCATCCTATATATCCGTCAAAGCTTACCTGCATGTTTCCTTTTTTACCTTTCTTGGTTGTAACAAGGATAACACCGTTGGCTGCACGTGCACCGTAAATTGCAGCGGATGCAGCATCCTTAAGTACATCAATTGATTCGATGTCGGCAGGACTCAGGTAGTCAATGTTACTTACAGTAACTCCGTCTACGATGTAAAGAGGAGATGCATTACCGATAGTACCGATACCTCGGATATATACTTTAGAAGGAGAGCCCGGCTGTCCGTTACTTCTGGTGATAGATACACCCGGACTGATACCCTGTAGTGCTTCAATTGAGTTCGAAGGAGTAAGCTTTGTTATATCATCACCTTTGATATTCAGGTTAGCACCTGTATTAAGCTTTTTCTTCTGAGTACCATAACCTGTTACTACTACTTCTTCAAGGTCACTTATCTCAGGAAGAAGAGTTATGTTGATCTCTTTACGGCCAACAACCTGAATTTCCTGATGTTTATAACCTATAAATGAAAATACAAGAACTGCATTTTCATCATTTACAGTAATCTCATAATTACCGTCAATGTTTGTTATTGTTCCCTGATTTGTACCTTTGATGTAAACATTGACCCCTGGAATCGGTTCGCCTGTTTCATCAACAACTTTACCTTTAATCGTCAGGGACTTGTTTTGCTGGGCAACTACAGGTGCCTGGTTTGTTGTAAGAATAATTTTGTTGTCAATTATTCTGTAGTTAATGTCAGAACCATTGAACAGTATGTCCAATACTTCCATAATGTTTTTGTCCTTTACTGATATCCCTGTTACCTTATTAAGGTCTATCATTTCTTTGCTGAACAGAAAAACATAGTCTGTTTGTCTTTCAATTTCATCAAAGACCTTCTCAATCGTTGATTGTTTGAGATTCAGTGAGATCTTTTCCTTTTGAGCGTTCGAGTTGCTTGCCATTAACTGGAAGCTGAACACCAAAGTCAAAATTAGCGTAATTCGCATAACTTTTTCAATTTTTTTCAGGGTGGGAGATAACCGCAAACCCGTGAATTCATGATTTTTTTTCATACATTTGTAATGCTAAATTGTTAAACTTTAGTTTAATTAATGATCTGATGCAGGAAGGTGTTGCCGCACTTTCCTGCTTTTTTTGTTTATTGGTTTCTTTATGTCATATTTATTTTGATTTATTTGTTACTGAAAATTATTACTTGTTTCGTACTAAAATTACCATTCTTTAATTTTTCAGGCTGAATTATCTTACTCTTTACAGGCAGGGTAAGGTTTAGTAATTTCAATACATCCTCTAGTTTTTCATCTTTGAATGTGCCTCTGTAAGTTAAGTTTTGTAAGTCTTTGCCAATTAGTTTCACATCAACATTGTAATATTCGGAAAGTTGTCTTGCAACCTCACTAAGGGAGGTGTTTCTGAAAATAAGTTTTCCTTCTTTCCAGGCAATTGAATTCTCAGCATTAATTTTGTTAACAGTATGATGAGAACCATTAACTTCAAGTATCTGGTTAGGTTTCAGAATAACAGGCTTTTGTTCTTTTCCTATTAAGGCTCGTACTTTACCTTCAGCCAGAATAACATTGAAGTTCCCATTGCCTTTGTCGTTGATTGAAAAACGAGTACCCAGTACTTCAACCAACCCGTTTGTGAATTCAACGGTAAATTTTGTATTGTTCAAATGCGTAACTTCAAAATATGCTTTACCTTTTAATCTGATCTCTCTGTTTTTTATGAAGTCAGCTTTGTAGCTTATTTTTGCCCCCGAGTTCAGCCATACTACAGATGAATCGGGAAGGGTATACTTAACTCTGGAATTTTCAGGAGCAACGATTTCTGTTTCGGGAGTAAATGATGCTGTTTTTACGGTAACCGGAGTATTGTTGTAAAAATATATTCCGACAGCAACAACAGGGATAAGAAGTATTGATGCTACTTTTGAATAGAAACTAAAAATGCGGGTTATGGTTTTTTTCTTTTGTTCTTCTTCTATTTGTTCTATCATGAAGTGAATTCTATCGAGAATATGTTCCAGATCTTTTTGTGGAGCTTCGTCTTCTGAAAAGTAATTTTCCCAGTCCGATTTTAAAAATTCAGAAAATTCTTTATGTTCCTTAAGCTCAGAAAAAAGTTCGATCAGGTACTTATGCTCGCTTGAAATTCTAACGGCTTCCAGATACTTTAATAATCGTTCTTTGTCTAATTTTGTCATTCTTTTTAGTTGTTTACACAATATAATGTCCATGAGCATTTAAAATCTCATGGGTATTTTTTGATTTTTTTTAAAGTTTTTTAACCTGTTGGTAGTAAGTGGCTGTGATACAGCTTAAAGTATGCTGAAAAAAATAATGGCAATTAGAAGTTCGGTATCTATTTTTTTTCTGAGAAACTTCAGGGCTTCTGAAATCTGGTTGTCTACAGTACCGGGCGAAATACCTAATTCGGTTGCTATTTCTTTTGAACTCATGCCCTGCTTCCGGCTTTTTATAAATATATTTCTTCTGCGTTCGGGAAGCTTGTCTATAAGTTTATCGATCTCTTCCAGAAGAGATGCGTATTCAAGCTGTTCGTCAACAGAATTGTCAAATTGTGTTAATGTGGTTTCTGCCAAAAATCTGGAACGATAAGCTTCCTGTCTGAATACCTTTTTTATGAGATTGATGGAAATTGTAAACAGGTAGGAGCTGAAACTGGTATCTGTTTTTATGTTTTTTCTGTTATTCCATATGTAAAGGAAAACATCTTGTACAACACCTTCGGAGTCTACTTCTGATTTAAGATAACGAAAGGCAAAACCGTATATCTTTTTACTGTATTTAGCAAAAAGAGCATCAAATGCCTTAATGTCTCCTTTTCGAAGTGCATTGACTAAAGATCGTTCTTCTTGTAACGGTTGTTGTAGCATTTTGTGTTCTGTTCCGATATTATTTTCCACCCTCAAGCGTCAATATTACAAATATAACAGATTTTAAAAAAATATAATTTGAAAGAACAGAAAAGTAGTAGTACAAAATAGTTAAAAAACAGTTAAAACTGAATTTCCGGGTTTTGTTTCTGATATCCTGTACATATATCTTTAAACAGTATATATTTACAGAGGTTTCATGTTTGTTTCCGGTAATCAGTATTTATTTTGTTGTTTTTCTGTTTGATTAATGTTTTTACCATTCTTCAGGCAGTGTTAAGTAACGTCCTTAGTGTTTGAGATTGTTGGTGTTGTTTGCCGGTTTGTATCCGGTTTAACTGCCACAGATATTAACCAAAAAAATATTTGTATTTTGATGTGGCAAATTAATTCCTGAAATTCGGGAATTAATATTGTTAATCTTTGATTTTAAAAAACATTTAAATTACAACAAAATGCAGACATATGTGGTTAAGCTCATATCGGGCTTATTTATTTTACTTGTTTCGTTTAATTCTTGTTTAATAAGCGAAAAAAAAGACAAAAAAGGGTATGAGGGGATGGTGGTTTCTGCTCATCCTCTGGCTTCTGAAGCCGGAGCAGCTGTTTTAAGGGCCGGCGGAAATGCTGTGGATGCAGCCTGTGCTGTTGAGTTTGCTCTTGCAGTCACATATCCTGTTGCCGGAAATATAGGAGGTGGAGGTTTTATGGTTATAAGAATGAATGACGGGAAAAGTTATACTCTTGATTACAGGGAAAAGGCTCCGGTAATGGCAAATCGTGACATGTATCTTGATAAAAACGGGAATGTTATTGAAGGATTAAGCCTTAATAGTCATCTCGCAGTAGGGGTTCCTGGAACTGTTGATGGTATTATAAATGCACATAAGCGATTCGGGAAAATTGATTTTAATGAAATTATTCAGCCCGCTATCAATCTTGCAAAGAATGGTTTTCCGGTAACGAAAAAACAGGCAAACCGGCTGAATGAATATAGCGAGGCATTTAATAAAATGAATAAGGCCGTAGTTCCTTTTATTAAAGAGGGAAAGTGGCATGAAGGCGATACGTTAAAACAACCTGAGCTGGCACATACTCTTGAACTTATTAAGGAAAAAGGAAGAAATGGGTTTTACCGGGGAGAGACTGCAGAAAAAATAGTTAATCAGATGAAAAGTAACAAAGGACTTATAACTATACAGGATCTTGATGAATACAAATCGGTGTGGAGGCAACCGGTTACCGGTGAATATAAAGAGTATAAAGTTATTTCAATGCCACCACCGTCAAGTGGAGGTATTGCATTGTTACAGTTGTTGGGAATGATAGAACCGTATGCAATTGATAAATGGGGATGGAATGATGTAAAAACAATTCATCTTATGGTTGAAGCTGAACGCCGGGTGTATGCTGATAGAGCAGAGTTTCTGGGTGATCCGGATTTTTTCAGTGTTCCGGTTAAGAAACTGTTGAAAAAAAAATATTTAAGAGACAGAATGGCAAATTTTGATCCTGAAAAAGCAACACCGTCATCAAAGGTTAAACATGGCAATCCATATGTATATGAGAGTGAAGAAACCACACACTATTCTGTTGTTGATTCAGAAGGGAATGCGGTTGCGGTTACTACTACACTTAACAGGGCATATGGTTCAAAAATAGTAGTAGAAGATGCGGGCTTTTTGCTGAATAACGAAATGGATGATTTCAGCATGAAACCAGGCGTACCTAATTCATACGGGCTTGTGGGCGGAGAAGCAAATTCCATACAGCCGGGAAAAAGAATGCTGAGCTCAATGACACCTGCCATTGTTGAAAAAGAAGGAAAGTTATTTATGGTTGTGGGAAGTCCCGGAGGTTCCACTATAATAACTTCTGTTTTTCAGACAATACTAAATGTTACAGAATTTGATATGGATATGCAGAAAGCTGTTGATGCTCTCAGATTTCATTCTCAGTGGCTTCCTGATGTTGTCTTTTATGAAAAAGGCCGATTTACTGATGAGTTGAAGAAACAACTTGAGGAGATGGGGCATAAACTAAAAGAGCGTTCATCGATAGGTCGTGTTGATGCAATTTTACAACTTCCTGACGGAACACTGCAAGGTGGGGCAGATTCAAGAGGTGATGATACTGCTGTGGGCGTTAAACTTTAGTAAGTACAGATTAATAAGAAATACGGTGATTTTGTTGAATGCAGAATTATACATTAAGTAACATGACAGAGTATGGTTTTTATATTTCACCATTAACTATTGTATGGAATAGTTTTTTATATGTTTGGTACTTTTTTGTTGTATTTAATGCGAACTTTGTGTTAAAATCTTAATATTTTGTTTAATATTGTCAAGTGTTCAGAACGTTCATTGCATTAAAGAAATATAAAAACTCACTTCAGAATGAAAAAAATAAAGTTGTTGTCTATCGTATTATCGGCACTGATATTTAGTTTTAATTCCTGTTCAGCCAAAGGAGAGAAAACGACAAAGGATAAAGAAAAAAAAGGTACTCCTAATATTATACTTATTATGGCCGACGATCTTGGCTATTCGGATTTGAGTTGTTACGGAAGTGAGAATATTAAGACTCCGGTTCTGGATAAACTCGCAGAACAGGGAATACGTTTTAACGATTACCATTCAAATGGTCCGGTATGCAGTCCAACCAGGGCAGCACTTATGACTGGTAAATATCAGCAGCGGGTAGGTATTGAAGGCGTGATAACTGCAGCGGGAGGCAGAGATAAAGGACTTGCACTGTCGGAAGTGACAGTGGCTGAAGCATTGAAAAATGAAGGATATGTAACAGCAATGTTTGGCAAATGGCATCTTGGATATGATAAGAAATACGGGCCGGTTAAACAGGGATTTGATGAATTTCGCGGTTTTGTGAGTGGTAATATTGACTATTTTTCTCATATCGATCAGGAGGGATATTTTGATTGGTGGAATGGTGAAATATTAAAAGATGATAACGGGTATTCTACCGACCTGATAACAAAATACGGAATGGAGTTTATTAGAAAAAATAAGGATAAACGCTTCTTCCTTTATCTTCCGTATGCTGCACCTCACTATCCATATCAGGCACGTTACAGCAAACCGTTCAGAAAAGAAGGGGTTAAACAACCAACAGATAAATCAATACCGGCAGATAGTATCCCGGCCATTTACAGAGATATGGTGGAAGCACTGGATGAGGATGTGGATAAGCTTATGAAAACCCTTAAAGAGCTTGGTTTAGATGAAAATACTTTGGTTTTCTTTTGTTCCGATAATGGTGGTACGAAAAAAGGCGGAAAACATAATCTGCCGTTGAGGGGACATAAAGGTACGTTGTATGAAGGAGGACACAGGGTTCCGGCATTTGCAGTATGGCCGGGAAAGATCAAGCCCGGAACAGGTTATGAGGGGCCGGTTATGAGTATGGATATTTATCCAACACTTCTTGACATTGTGGGAGGTGAAAAGCCTCAGGGAATTGACGGCATCAGTATAAAAAATGTTTTGCTGAAGAATGAAACTTTACCGGAGAGAACTCTTTTTTGGAAATTCAGAAACGCCAGAGTTGTAAGACAGGGAGACTGGAAGCTGATTGTTACAAAAGAAAAGAATAAAGAGGAGAAAATAGAACTGTTCAATCTGAAAGATGATATTTCAGAATCAGTTAATCTGGCTGAAAAGGAAGGCGACAGAATAGAGAATATGCGTAAGCTGCTGGATGAGTGGCTTAAAGATGTCAGGCGATGATTATGTTATAACCTCTCTTTTAAGTCAGGAATGAGGTTCTTCCATTTTCCCCTTGTGTGAGGTTGTTTCAATGCTTTTTCAAGCATTTGCATAAATTCATCACGTTGTACCTCTTCAGCACCCAGACTTAACAGGTGGGAATTGGTTACCTGTGAGTCGATGAAATGAAAGTCCATATCTTTCAGATTCTCCGATAAAGCAAAGAATGCAACTTTTGAAGCATTGCTTACACGGAAAAACATTGATTCACCGAAGAATGCTTTCCCAAGGGATACCCCGTAAAGTCCTCCGGCAAGTTCACCTTCAAGATAGCACTCAACCGAATGAGCAAAGCCAAACTCGTGAAGCCGGGTGTAAGCAGTAATCATTTCTTCGTTTATCCAGGTCCCTTCCAAGTCTTTGCGTGGCATGCTGCAGGCCCGCATCACTTCTTCGAAGCGTGTGTCCAGTTTCACTTCGAACATACCTTTGCGTATGACCTGTTTCAGACTTTTTGATACTTTTATTTTACCGGGATAAAATACCGGCCTTACTGGAGGTGACCACCACATAATCGGATCTCCTTCATTGAACCAGGGAAAAATGCCGTACCAGTAAGCAAGCAGTAGTCGTTGCGTAGAAAGATCGCCTCCCACTGCAAGAAGACCGCTGTCGTCAGCCAGTTTTGGATCGGGAAAAACAAAATCTTCAGGTAGTTGAAATATCATGCTTATTCGGTTTCCACTTCAATAAATTCACTGTTTTTCCACTCTTCATAATCTTCAAGCAGATAAATAAACTGGCGTGCAATTACACTTATCACAAAAGCATCGTCAATGTAACCTATGCCCGGAATAAAGTCGGGAGCAAAGTCAACAGGTAAAATGAAATAGATGATACCTGCCAGCATCAAAATTAACTGTGACTTGGATACGTCGCGATAACTGCCCGAAGAGTAATCTCTCAGCAATGAAAGCATTAGCTGTAACTGGTGCCAGACTTTTGAAATGGCATTTTTATGCTTTTCTGCTTTTTCAGAGGCTTCATCAACTGTTTCATATACTTTTTCGTCATCTTCAAATATCTCTTCAGCCTCTTTCTTTGTTTTGTTAAAAATATCTTTTACACCTTTCATAGCCGTTGTTTTTCCGGATTACTGCAAAAATTATGCCTGCACAGAATCCAACAGTTTTTCTAACAAAATACAATTTACAAATAATTATTACTATTTTATTAAAGTTAAACAATAGGATAACAGGAAATGTTAATATTTAAGTAAATTTATAACTTGGTTATGAAAAAAATCATCTCAACTTTCTTTTTTGTTTTTGTGATATCGTTTTTACGGGTTACTTCACAAACAACTTTACAAAATGTAATTCAGTATAAAATTGAAAAGGCTGACAAGGAAGGAGTACGTGTTGACAGTATTTATCTGTATTCCGACAGGATTGTTCCGGATTTTTACAGGTCGATAAATTATACTCCGGCCTGGTCGGATGCGAAAAACAGAGCAGAACTCATACAATGTCTTGAAGAATCGGTTTATGATGGTCTTAATCCGGAAGATTATTATCTGAGTAAAATAAAAGATATGCTTGCACGTATAGAAAGTGAAGATGAGCCGGATCCTGAACTTGTAGCCGGTGCTGACCTGTTGATGACAGACGGTATTTTGCTTTTTGCACGGCATCTCATTACCGGAAAGGTTGATCAGTCGAAGATACGCCCAGGATGGGATATTCCTCCTAATTCGGTTCCTGATAATGCAGTGGAAAGAATGGTTGAGGTGCTGGATAACGGGAGTGTGAAAGAGGCTATAGATAAGCTGAGACCTGATATTAATATGTATAAATTCCTAAGTGAAAACCTTAAACATTATTATGAAATAAAGAAAAACGGAGGATTTCCGGTAATTCCGGCAGGTGAATTGTTAAAGGCCGGAATGCAAGGTGATAGGATTAAAACTGTACGGCAACTGCTTATAATAACAGGAGATTTTCCTGCCGGTACGGAAATGAATGACAGCACTCTGTTTGATGATGAACTAGAAAAGGCAGTTAAACATTTTCAGTATCGTCATAATCTGACACAGGACGGAGTGATAGGAAAAAGAACACTGGCAGAAATGAATGTACCTGTTGAGCACCGGATAGAGCAGCTTCGAATAAACCTTGAACGAACAAGATGGGTAGGCTATGACCTGCCTGATGATTTTCTTGTTGCCAATATTGCAGGGTTCAATCTCAGGCGGATAAAGAATGATTCGGTAGTTTACTATTCAAAAGTTATTGTTGGCAGGCATTACCATGAAACACCGGTATTCAAAGGTAAGATAAGGTATATTGTGGTAAATCCTACCTGGACACTTACCTATAGTATTGCCACAAAAGAGACATTACCTAAACTGAAAAAAGATCCGTCGTATCTGGAGAGACATAATATGGTTATTATGAACAGTAAGGGAGAAATACTGGATCCTTATTCTATCGATTTCAGTAAATATTCTCAAAACTACTTTCCGTTTATTATTCGTCAGAATCCGGGTCCGAATAATTCTTTAGGACAGGTTAAATTCATTTTTCCTAACCGCTACAATGTGTATATTCATGACACCCCGGCCAGAAGTCTTTTTTCCAGAGACGTCAGGGCTTTCAGCCATGGATGTTTACGTGTGGATAAGAAGTGGGAGCTTATGCTTAGTTTGCTTGACTCTCCCGAATGGAATATGGATAGGATAAACAGAATACTGAAAACAGGAAAAACGACAAATATTCCATTGAAGAAACCTGTGGATATACTTATTCTTTACTGGACTGCAGGTGCCGACAGGAAAGATGTGTTCTTCAATAAAGATATCTATTTCCGTGATTCGGCAGTGTTGAAAGAACTGAATAAACCTTTGATAAGGTATATCTGAACTTAAAAGAAATATTGGCAGACTGCGTTTTTTAACCAGATGAAAATGAAAATAAAAATAGGATACCCAAAAGTATAAACGAAATGTCACTGTGAGGAGGAACAGTCTGTGCCGATTATTTCGGGAACGAAGCCTGCCTGGAAAAATCCATTCAGAGAGGTAATCTGCAGTGTTCCCAGAGGATGTCCAAAAAGTCGTCATCCCGAACTGAGAGATGGAATTTCGTAAAGCTTTCATGTAGAATTATAGTGGGTTGCTTCGTTATTCCTCCTCGCAAGGACGTCATGTTTATACTTTTTGGACATTCCCCTGCGTTCTCACTCGTCGTGATGACTATGATATTTCGTCATTATGTTCTAAAACTGGGATAAGTTTTCATAATGATGTTAATGGTTTACTTTTTAATACTCATTTTTTATACATTTATAGACTACTAGATGTTGTTTATAAATAGTGAAAAATGAAAAAGTTATTACTCCTTTTTTTTATTTCAGGCATGTTCTCTTTTGTCTGGTCACAGGAGGAATCCAATAAAGCTCTTCACTCCGACGGTGGCGGCTGGGGATTGAAAATAGTACAGCCGGAAGGTGAAAAATCAGTACTTCTTATCGGAAATTCGATCTGTAACGGTTATAAAGGGTATGTTGCCAGGGAATTGCATGGTTGTCGTGTAATAGCCTGGGTAAGTCCGTATAACCTTAAAAGTGAGCATTTGTACGATGATCTCATAACAATTCTTAAAAGTGAAAAGTGGGATGCAATACATTTTAATATTGGTCTGCATGGCTGGGAGAAGGGTCAGATACCTGAAGGTATGTATCAACCGTTATTGCAGAGTATGGTCGATACATTAAAGTATTATGCTCCCGAAAGCAAATTGATATGGGCATCGATAACTCCGATAACCAGTAAGGAGAAACCATATACGACCAACAAGGAACTTAATCCTATTATTGCCGACCGTAATCTGATAGCAGGAATTGTGATGAAGAATAACGAAATTCCCGTTGATGATCTTTATTCCCTTTGCTTGTTGAATTTGCACCTTGCCCGTGGCGATCGTTTTCACTGGACGGCTCCGATGTACAGAATGATGGCTATTCAGGTTGCAGAAAAGATAAAATATTTCTTGAAATAATTTTAAGGATAAATAATACCTGATAAAATGAGAAAACTACTTTTTATGGCTGCATTACTGATTGTAACTCAATTGAATGCGCAGCAGTATCTGTATCCATTCCAAAACCCCAACTTGCCGATAGAGCAGCGGGTGGATGACCTTATCAGCCGGCTGACTCTTGAAGAGAAGGCGAAACTTATGGTTCATAACAGTCCGGCTATTGAACGACTGGGAATACCTGAGTACAACTGGTGGAATGAGTGTCTGCACGGTGTGGCAAGGGCAGGAAAAGCAACAGTGTTCCCGCAGGCCATAGGAATGGCAGCAACTTTTGATGATGAATTGCTGTACAGGGTGGCAAATGCCATATCTGATGAGGCAAGAGCAAAGCACTATGCTGCATTGCGAAAAGGAAACCGGGCACAGTACACCGGAATTTCGTTCTGGACACCCAATATTAATATTTTTCGTGACCCGCGTTGGGGCCGTGGACAGGAAACTTATGGCGAAGACCCGTACCTGACAGGCTGCATGGGAGCTGCTTTTGTAAAAGGTTTGCAGGGGGATGACCCGAAATTTCTGAAAACCTCAGCCTGTGCAAAGCATTACGTTGTTCACAGTGGTCCGGAGAAGTCCCGCCACAGGTTCAATGCCGTACCTGATGAGATCGATTTTCGCGAAACATATCTGCCTGCTTTTAAAATCCTGGTTGATGCAGGTGTTGAGTCGGTGATGTGCGCTTACAACCGTACCTTCGATGAACCTTGCTGCGGAAGTCCGTTCCTGCTCGATGATATCCTGCGTAAGGACTGGGGTTTTAAAGGCCACATTGTTTCCGACTGCTGGGCTCTTGACGATATCTGGGCGCGGCATAAGGTGGTTGAGAAAAAGACAGAAGCGGCAGCAATGGCGGCAAAAGCAGGTGTGAACCTGAACTGCGGATATATCTACAAATATCTTCCCGAAGCGGTGAAAAAAGGATTGATAGATGAAACGTTGGTTGATGAAGATTTGCGCTATCTGCTTCGCACAAGATTCCGTCTTGGACTGCTCGACCCCGATGAGCAAACTCCCTGGTCCGAAATTCCCGAAAGTGTCGTAGACAGCAAAGAGCATCGGAAACTGGCGTATGAAACGGCAGTTAAATCAGTTGTATTGCTGAAAAATGACGGGGTTTTGCCTGTTGTGAATCCTCAGAAAATATTCATTACAGGTGCTTTGGCTGCAGACATAACTGCGCTTTACGGTAATTACAACGGCTTTTCAGGAAAAATGGTAACTGTACTGGAAGGTTTTGTTGATAATGTAGATGCTGGAACGGCAGTTAACTATACTCAGGGATTTATGCTTGGAAACGACTCTTTGTACAACGGTTTCTGGCAGGCAAATGCAGCCGATATCACGATAGCTTGTGTTGGTCTGAACAGATTGATGGAAGGTGAAGAGGGCGATGCTATGCTGAATACCAACGGCGGTGACAGAAAGAAGATAGAGCTGCCGCATAATCAGGTTGAATTTATCAAAAAACTGCGTAACAGCATCAAAAGCAAAGAGCATAAACTTGTGGTTGTTGTTTTCGGCGGTTCGGCTATCTCATTGAAAGAGATAGAGCCGTTGGCCGATGCCATTATGTTTGCCTGGTATCCGGGTGAAGAGGGCGGACACGCAATTGCCGATATTATCCTCGGTAAACAAAATCCGTCGGGGAAGCTGCCGGTAACATTTTACAGTTCTACAAAAGACCTGCCTCCGTTTGATGATTACAATATGCAGGGACGTACATACCGCTTTTTCAAAGGTAAGCCTGAATATGCTTTTGGTTACGGGCTGAGCTATACCCGGTTTAAGCTTGACGATATGACTTTGTCGTCAGGTAAAGTAAAATCTTCCGATACATTAACGGTGGAGATAAATGTGAGCAATCAGGGAGATTTTGACGGAGATGAGGTAGTTCAGATTTATCTGCGTGGAGATGGTAACGGTCCGCACGACCCGGTCAGGACTCTGATCGAGTTCAGGCGTGTGACAGTTACAAAAGGAAATACCGAAAAGGTTGTTTTCAGGATACCTGTATCACGATTTGCCCGTTGGGATGTGAAAAGAAAAGAGTATCGGATTCCAAAAAGAACCTACATAATTGAGGCAGGTAACAGCTCGGATAATATTTTTGTCAGTAAAGAAATTGTTGTGAGATAATAATGAGGAGTGAGGATGTCCCAAAAGTCGTCATTCCGAGAATTCACCACAAATTTTGTGGCATAATGAGAAAATGACGGAATATTC
Source organism: Chlorobiota bacterium (assembly GCA_013153405.1). GTDB lineage: Bacteria > Bacteroidota > Bacteroidia > Bacteroidales > Marinilabiliaceae > JAADEM01. The sequence continues at coordinate 8,203 of JAADEM010000129.1, read as the reverse complement.
GCAATGACGCACAAGTTCAGCAGGAATCGCCCCTTTAAACAATTCCGTCATTGGTAACGGAGTGAAGGAATCTTAAAACCATAAATATTGAAAACCAAGAGATAGCTTCGTCGTTCTTCCTCGCAATGACGTTATAATTCTGCTTTTTGGACATCCTTACTAACTAATTTCAGATCTCCAGTTTGTATCCGACACCTTTTACTGTTTTTATCAGGTCCTGGCCTATCTTTTCACGCAATTTACGGACATGAACATCGATTGTCCGGTCACCAACGATAACTTCATTACCCCACACGTTTGTGTATATATCGTCACGCTGGAATACCTTTCCGGGTTTCGATGCCAGGTACAAAAGCAGTTCGAATTCTTTTCGCGGAAGAACAATTTCTTTGCCATCTTTCATTACAACATACCTTTCCTTATCGATGGTGATGCTGCCTACTGTAATTGACGACGATTTTTCCTTTTCGGGTTCACCGTCAGGTTTGTATCTTTTCAGCAATGCTTTTACTTTCGATACAAGAATTTTGGGTTTTACAGGCTTGGTGATAAAATCATCGGCCCCGGCATCAAAGCCGGCAAGCTGTGTGTAATCTTCACCCCTTGCCGAGAGGAATGTTATTATTGTATTTTGTAATTGTGGTATCTTTCTGAGTTCGTCACAGGTTTCAATACCATCCATTTCGGGCATCATTACATCGAGAATAATAAGATGCGGTTGTATTTCACGGGCTTTGTCAAGTGCTTCTTTGCCGTTTGTTGCCGTATGAACATCAAACCCTTCTTTTGTGAGGTTATACCCGAGAAATTCGAGGATATCGGGTTCGTCATCCACCAGCAATATTTTATGAGTGTTGTTATATGCCATTTTTTCTTAAAGTTATTAAAAACAGACTATTCGGGCAAGGAGGCTTTTTCGAGTGTGAACGTAAAAGAAGTTCCTTTTCCCTCTTTACTACTGACGTTTATTTTTTGTTTGTGAGCTTCTATAATGTGTTTTACAATCGATAGACCCAGTCCGGTACCGCCTTGTTCACGGCTGCGGCTTTTGTCTACTCTGTAAAATCTTTCAAATATTCTGGGAAGATGTTTGCTGCTTATTCCGATGCCGTTATCTTTTACTTCAATTAATACCCGGTTTTCCATATCATAAACATTTACCTCGGTACGGCCGTGTTTTTTACCGTAGTTTATTGAATTTACTATCAGGTTGCTCAGAACCTGGTGTATTCTTTGTTTGTCGGCATTTACCATTACCTCTTTTTCAAAGTTTTTACCAAACGACAGTTTAATATCTTTTTCTTTAGCCCTGAATTCCTGAAGGTCAAAAATGTCTTCTGTGAGTTTTCTAAGGTTAAATATTTCCGGTTCAAGTTTAAGCTCACCAGATTCAAGTTTTGAGATTGATTCCAAATCCTCGATGATAGATATCATCCGGTCAATGCTTTTTTCAGTTCTGGTAAGGAAGAGGCGGTTTACCTCCGGATCTTCCATCCCTCCGTCAAGAAGAGTGAGGATATAACCCTGGATATTGAATATCGGGGTTTTTAGTTCGTGAGAAACATTGCCGATAAACTCTTTTCTGTATTTCTCCATCTGTTTAAGCTGTTTAATCTCTCTGTCTTTACCTTTTACCCAGGAGTCTACCTTTTTATCTGCATCGGCAATAATGTCTTTCCCTTGCAAATCTTTTGTGTCGGGTTTTCCACTTCCTACACTGTTCAGGGTTTTGTATATAGGTTTTATTTTGGCATAAATAAACCGGTTGATAAAATGCCGTATCAGGAAAAACGAAACAATAAAAAATACAGGAACAGAGATAGGGAGTGAATAATAAAGATTGGGACTGTAATAGTTTACCAGGAAAAAAATCAGGGCAAGAATTAAGGTGCCGAGTGTTGTTAAACCTGCTATCTTTTGCGGTTCCAATGACTTCATAATGGCTGTTTCAATCTGAATAACACTGCAAATTTAGATTATTTTTAATCTTATTCGATGATGATGTGGTTAAAATAGAATAACATAACAATTATTTAACATTGAAAATTGGACAGACAAACAGGCATACCTTTATATTTGCCTGTATTAAACCTTGCGAATGACCTTTATCTGGTTTACCATATTGTTACTTGTGGTTTTCGGAATACTTAATCTGATAACCGGTGTTTCGAATGATGCCGTGAATTTTCTTAATTCGGCTATGGGGTCGGGAGCTGCCAGACGCAGGACTATATTTATTGTTTCGGGAGCCGGGTTGCTCCTGGGAACTTATCTTTCGTCAGGAATGATGGAGGTTGTGCGAAACGGAATTATTTATCCCGGACGTTTTTACCTTGACGAACTTATTTCGGTGTTTCTTGCGGCGATGATTGTCAATATACTTCTCATTGACACTTTTAATTCTTTGCGAATACCGGTATCAACAACACTGGCGGTGATTCTTGAACTTGTTGGCGGAGCTTTTGCCATAGCCATACTAAAACAAACCGGAGGCTTTACCGAAGCTGTTCCTGTTAATGAGGTTATAAATATCGGAAAGATATTCTTTATAATCTCCGGCATTATTCTGACTGTTGTTTTTTCGTTTATGTTAGGAATGGCCGTACAGTTTATCACACGATTGATTTTTACTTTCGATTACAGGAAAAAATATAAAATACTTTTGTCGGTTTTCGGGGGCTTTGCTATTACAGCTTTGATGTTTATGATTTTTAAGAAATCGGTATCGGGAATTATTATTGATGAAAATAACTGGGGTTTGTTTATTGATTCCTATTTGCCGGAGATTCTGATTGCTGTTTTTGCAGGAACAACCTTTATTTTTTTCTTTTTAAGTCTGTCGTTCGATTTTGATATTTCACGCCTTGTGGTATTGTTTGGAACTTTTGCACTTGCGTTGTCATTTGCTGCTAATGATCTTGTTAATTTCATTGGTCTCCCGCTTGCAGGGTTTGAGAGTATTAAAAGATTTTTTGAAGAAGGTGCTGTTTCTCCTGATAATTTCAGTCTGGAGTTTCTGAATAATGAACTGGTGCAGAAAGAGACATTTAAAGATACGGTCCGTTTGTTTATTTTTAGTTTGGCAGCAGTTATTATGATAGTTACACTTTTTGTTTCAAAAAAGGCAAGGGGAGTTACCGAGACAGAGATTATTCTTGGCAGACAATCGCAGGGATATGAGAGATTTGAAGCATCGCCTGTGGCAAAACACATTGTTAATTCAGTAAGAAACATAAAAAGTATGCTGGTCAGATATCTGCCTGATTCGTTTATCAGATTTGTAAAAGGGCGTTATGTTGTACCTCTATCGTCGGAGAACGATAACGAGATATTTTATTTTGATACCATAAGGGCAGTTGTAAATCTTACGGTTGCCGGCCTGCTTATTTCGCTGGGTACATATCTGCGGTTTCCGTTATCAACCACATTCGTAGTTTTTATGGTAGCTATGGGGACATCGCTGGCTGATTATGCCTGGCGTAAAGAGAATGCCGTATACCGGGTGTCGGGAGTGATTTATGTTATGGGAGCCTGGATACTTGTTGCTTTCATTGCTTTTACAGGAACGTTCTTTCTTACTCCCATTGTTTTTTACGGGAAAACGCCTGTGCTTGTGGTTATTGTTGTACTGTTATTTTACAGGCTTTACAGAAGTAATAATCAATATGTACAAAAAGAGAGAAAAAGAAAAAATATTATAGGTGAGCAAAATTCCGGGTCTTTGTCGGAACTGTTGAAGGGCCGTATTGACGGGGAACTTCAAAGTATTCTGATAGAGAGTTCGAAGGTGTATTTTTTATCGGTAAAGAATCTTTTTGAGCGGCATGAAAAAGGAATGCAAAAAGTGAAAGAGGATGTTGGAAAACTTGAATATACAGTAAAGACTCTAAAAAACAACTCATTGTCTGAACTTGCTGAAATAAGTGATTCGGAACTGGATGCCGGAAATGTGTTGGTTCAGCTTCTTGACCATTTGTCAGAAATGACCAGAAATATTTGTAATGTAACGAATTTTATAATTGCTCACCTGAATGACGGAGCAGGCCGCTTTTCGGTGTCGCAAATAAACAGAATGTTTATGCTTTCGGAAGATATGTCTTCTTATTTAAACTTTCTTATGTACATACAAAAAGAGAAACAGTTTGATTCGGTTGCAGACCTAATACGTATGCAGGAACAAATACTTGATATGATAGAAGGTTTGCAAAGATCACAACTCAAACGTATGAAAAAAAAAGAAGGTTCAACACGCACAACTCTTCTTATTTTTGAAGTGCTTGCCGATACCCGGAATGTGCTTTTGTATTCGGTAAATTTCATAAATACGTATAAAAAGTTTGTTGGGCTGAGGGATAAGACATGGTAAAAATGTTAATCAGATGAATTAAAATATACAGTAGAGATTGTTCCGTTAGATTAAACTTTCTCCCCCTATTCTTTTTCATGCTTAAAAATAAATCTAACTTTATGTCAGATTGAATGAACCCGGATATTTAAACCTTAAGTTATGAAAAAAAATTCTCTTCTTCTGAAAGGGATATTCCTGCTGGTTTCAGTAGTGTTTTTTGTAGTTGCGGCCAGAGCGGAAAAACTGAGTCCCCGTTATACAAACTATAAGATAAAGGCAAAACTGAATCCGGAAACTAAGATAGTTAACGGTGAAATGTGGCTTACCTGGAAAAATCCTTCCACCGATACAGTGGCTACGATGCAGTTTCATATGTATCTCAATGCCTTTAAAAATACCGAATCAACTTTTTACAAGGAATCGGGAGGACAGTTGAGAGGAATGAGCAAAAATGATAATGATTCACTGACCTGGGGTTATGTGGATGTGCTGTCGATGATTGATGATTCGGGTGTTGACTTAGCTTCTGAGATAAAGTTTATTCATCCCGATGATGATAATATTTACGATCAGACTGTAATAGAAGTTCCGTTAAACAGACCGGTATTACCCGGTGATTCGATACATCTGCATATAAATTTTGTATCGAAGCTACCTGAGATATTTGCCCGTTCCGGCTACTCGGGGAATTATTTTCTGGTTGCACAATGGTTTCCCAAGCCGGGAGTTTATGAGCCGGCAGGGATGAGGTATGCAACAAAGGGGCAATGGAACTGCCATCAGTATCACGGCCATTCGGAGTTTTATGCCAATTTCAGCAATTATGATGTTGAGATTACTGTTCCCGAAGGTTATGTGGTGGGCTCTACCGGTGCTTTGCAGAATGTTAAGGATAACGGTGACAGTACGGTAACCCAGATCTATTTTGCAAATGATGTGGTTGATTTTGCCTGGACAACTTCACCCCGGTTCGAGGTTGTTGAGGATATGTGGAACGATGTGAAAATAATGGTTTACCTGCAGCCGGAACACCGTCAGTTTGCTGCAAGGTATATTAGTTCGTTAAAAATTGCCCTCGAATATTTCAGTAAACATCTCGGAAAATATCCGTACTCAACAATTACTGTTGTAGATCCGCCGATATCCGGTTCGGGGTCGGGAGGAATGGAGTATCCTACCTTTATTACGGGAGGCAGTGTGTGGGGACTTCCTGACGAGGTGCGAATTATAGAGATGGTTACCATTCATGAGTTCGGGCATAATTATTTTATGGGTATTCTTGCATCAAACGAATTTGAGGAGGCATTTATCGATGAGGGGTTTAATACTTACTACGAAGGCAGGATAATGGATGCAGCATACGGTGACAGTACATCTTTTATCGGTTTCAGATATTTTTATTTCGGCGACAGGGCTATGCAGCGTCTTGGTTACACCGGAATGAAGAACCCGAAAATAGCGGAGGTTTACCGTTATGCCTGGCAATTCCCTCACGGCGGCTACAGCTCACTATCGTACAACAAAACAGCCACCTGGCTGATGACACTGGAAGGACTTGTGGGTATTGAGACGATGGATGAGATAATGAAAATATTTTACGATCGCTGGAAATTCAAACATCCGTGTGCCAGGGATTTTATTGAAATTGTAAATGAAGTGGTGACGAAGAATCTTGGTGATAAGTATGGGGAAAATATGAACTGGTTTTTCGATGAGGTGCTGTACGGCTCTGATGTGTGCGATTACAAACTTGCATCCATAAAGAATAAAAGGGTAAGAAAACCCAAGGGACTTTTTGATACGATAGTTGAAAAACCTGATACCTCAGCAACCGGAAAAAAACTTTATGAATCAAAGGTTATCCTTCACCGGCTGGGTGAGGTGATTATGCCTGTTGAGGTTCTGGTACATTTCGATAACGGTGATGAGGTTCTTGAACATTGGGACGGCAAAGAGAGAACAAAAGAGTTCAGCTACAAACGCTCAGAAAAAATTATGTGGGCACAAATCGACCCAAGTGAAAAAATAAAGATAGATGTGAATATGCTTAACAACGGAATGACACTGGAACCAGAGAGAAATGTGGCCAGGAAATATATGGTCAGGTTCCTGTTCGTGCTACAAAGTATCATTCAAACTCTGTTCTTCTTCGCATAAAATGAGATTGGTAAAGAAATAAATTAAATATCTATGTCTAACAAAGCAGATGTGGGCACAGCCATACATGCAGGAATGAAATAATGCCTGAATATAAACAAAAATAAAACTCTGTGTCTCCGTGTCTCTGTGTTAGCCTATCAAAAATCAAAACAAATGAAAATATTAACAGCATATAAAGCAGGATTAGTTGGAACAATCTCACGCCTGCGTCTCGTTACCATCGTTTATCTTTTCGTTTTTATTCCGTCGCTGCTGGTGGCAATGGCCTATCTTTCCGCGTACAATAAAGCTATCGGTCTTTATCTTGCTCCCGAAAAACTGATGCACGGGTTCGATTATACCACTTACACCGAGCTAATGAGGTTTGAAGGTGATGGTATAAGTGCAATTGTCAAGCAGGCATTCTGGCTTGTTGTGTTTTATGTTCCTGTAAGTTTGTTTGTGACTGGTGGGATCCTTTATCTGATTACAGGGAAGTACAAACCGCGACTGGCCTCTTTTGTAAATGGAGGTGCAAAATATTTCTGGCGCATTTTAAAGCTGAAGTTCTATTTTTCTTTCGTACAGCTCTTCTTTGCGTTTATCATTTATCTGCCTTTTGGAATTTCTATTGCAATGGCTGACGATGGTTCTCTTAACGAAAAAATGGTATTTTTTAAGCTGCTTCCGTATCTCATAGTGCACCTTCTGGTAGTGATATATCTGTTTACTATTGTCAATTATGCAAAGATTATAATAGTGTCAAAAGATACCCGCAAAGTGCTGCGTTCGATTTGGGAGGCAGTTAAGTTCGTGACCGGAAAGTTTGCCGGAGCATATTCTCTGACACTTCTTTTGATGATAGTTCCACTGCTTCTTATTTATGTTTACTTCAAAGTCTTCGGGTTTTTATCTATGGATTCGGGTTGGGTTGTGTTCGGAATGTTTGTGATTCAGCAGTTGTTTTTATGGCTGAGGGCTGCAATGCGTATCTGGTTCCTTGCCGGGCTGGCGGAGTACTACCGGATGAGGAGATAAAAAAGTTGATATTAGATATGTTTTTCAAATGGTCTAACAAATCGTTTAATCATATCTTCTGCCCGTTTTTTAGCTTGTTTTACAAAATGTTTAAGGTATTCTCTTGCCCAGTCTTCTCTATTCCTCCTAAAGTTTTGATTTAAGTCTGCAACATGGAATTGTTTTTGCATTGCAGCAGCCCAGTTTATATAATTCTTAGGGATTTGTATTAAATAACTTCTTATGATGTGCATTAACACAAATCAACTTATTTTCACTTAATTCCCAGTGAATTTCAATATAGTTTATGTCGAACGTGTCAAGTTCTTTATTGCCAATCATTTTTGCACAAGTTTGTGCTAACTTGTATGCTGAAATAATATTTGGAGGTTGCGCCTTTTTTCTTTTTTAGTAATTCATTCACATGTTTGTCAAATGGCTCACTTGCAATATGTCCTGATAATGTTCCAGATACAGGTTTAGGAATATTTATTCCTTTCAATTACTTTATCAAAGCGTTGTAATCTACCTTCATTTTTTATCCTAATAGGTTGTCAAAAAAAATGTTTATATTTTTAAGATGGTATTCAGTTTTGTGTTTTATGTAATTTTTTGTTGAATCTACAATTTTATTATGCAATTCTACTTCTGTAATATCTTGCCAATTGATTTTTCTAAAAGGAATACTTGCAACAGGTC
>JAADEM010000050.1 GCA_013153405.1 Chlorobiota bacterium | reverse complement strand
CTTGTGGGACAACTCAAATTTAACGAAATCCCCTGATTGTAATGCAGTCAGGGGATTTGTTTTTTGTTACATTTTATCCTGTAATCTGCCAGGGTTTTCGGCTTTGAAATGTTTTGTGTTTATATTTAAGTATTTTACAATTCTACTGTGATGTTAATGTCATTACTGTTTTAAAAATGACTTGCCAATATTTTTTTTGCCTCTTCAAAACATTTACTTTTACACATATAAATCCGTTTTGCCATGAGAGTTGTAACCTTGACATTCACCCTTCTGCTTTCTGTAGTTTTTGTGTTGCCGGTATTAGGGCAGGGAAATGGGGCATTGCCAGATAATACTGCCGGAATACGTTTTGGTGGAGGTGATGGTGCTTTTACCGAGCTTACATATCAACATATGTTCGACGAGCATAACCGGATGGAGGTTGATTTTGGTTTTAGCGGAACATCATATTGGAGCAGTTGGGCGGCAACAACAATGTATCAGTGGGTGATGCCTGTGAAAAATGATTTTTACTGGTATCTTGGAGGTGGGCCTATAGTGGGACACTGGAATGAGGTGTATGTTGACTATTACGGAAATGACGGAGGGGTTTATTTTGCCGGAGCGTTATTGCTGGGAGTGGAATATTATTTTCCTGCTATACCTTTACAGATTGCATTGGATATTCGTCCTGAAATAGCTATTGCCAACAGATGGGATTCGGTTGGCGGGGGTTTGGGATTTTCACTGAGATATGTATTCTGACCCTGAGCTAATGTTTTGTGTTTTCTTTACTTAGCATTTTATCAACAATTGAAAAAACTTTACTTCCGTCCCAGTCGGCAGCTCCCTGTTTTATCATCACTATTTTTCCTTCGGGAGAAATCAGAAAACTGGTGGGAATTTTGCGTGACTTGAATTTGCCGGAAACTGGGCTTGCCAACGAATAAACAGGGAGTGTAAGTTCTCTTTTTTTCAGATGTTTTTTCATTAAAGCAATGTTTTCATTTGATATCAGATAAAAATCAACCCGGTCTCTGTATTTATCATAAAAACTCTGAATTGAAGGCATCTCTGCAATACATGGAGGACACCATGTTGCCCAGAAATTTATGAAAATTGGTTTGCCGAAGGATTGTGACGGAGAAACTTGTTTCCCATCTTCGGATATCAGTTTCCAGTTTAAATCATCTTTTGTAACAAAAATCAGATCGTTATTTTCTTTCGGTTGCATCATTGTGTATCTGATTACCGTAGAAGAAATTATTCTTCTTGAGTCAGGTATTATCATACCGATAAGAAGAGCAAAAAACAGGAAGTCGGATATGATTCCGAATTTTGTTTTTCTTCGTCTGTATTTATTCCACTGATCTTTTAAGAACTTGCTCATGTTAAGAGTGTTTAGGTTTGATGCCTTTATGTGAAGAATTTTCGGCCAGGGGTCGACTGATGTATTTTCCCGGTGTCGGTTTTTACTGTAACATAAATGTTTTTGTATTTTTGAAGCTCGGGAATATTATTCTTCATACGGTCGATATTTATTGTAAGTTTATGGCTTGTGCCGGGAGTGAGTGTTAATGGAAATAAAGATACACCATCGTTACCCTTTATTTTAAAGCTTCGTGTTTTTGAAAATCGTTTGAATGTAAGAACAGGTGGTTCAAAAGTTATGCTGTCTTTTGTTTTATTAATAATTTCAATGGTCAATAATGTTTCTCCCGTTTCTTTTTTCTTGATTAGTTTTGATCTTACCGATACTTTTTGTGGCAATATTTTTTCAAGTAGTCCTCGTTTTTGCAATAAATAAAAAGCGAAAACAAGCCCGGTCATTAGAAGAAACTCCAGCATAAAAGAATTTCCCGTTTCATTCCTGTCGTTTTTGTTTATTGTTTTGTATATGACACTATCGATGGGACTCATGTTACGGGGTTGGGTACTAACACTCTTTCGGGGCTGTTCATTCTTTAGTGACGTTGAATTATTGTTTACGGTTCCGTTGTTACAAACCTGCATCATCAGGATAAAAAATAGTATAGAGATGATGAAAATTCTGTTTTTCAGATAAAATAATTTAATTTGTTCGATTAGATTTTTCATTTTGGAAAAGGTAAAAAGCCTTTAAAATTGATGTAATACTCACCGTTTCTTATCGGATATTTCATTTCTTCATCATTTTCTCCGTTGGCATTTGCTATTCCTACCGGAGCAAACAGACAAGTCGCTTTATTTTTCTTTGCATGTTTTAAAACTCTGGCTGCGACTTCCGGCTTCAGAACTCCCATGTCGGGATATCTGGCTGTTCTGACAACAATGAAATAACGTATGCCGTCCTTTTTAGCCAGTATCTGCGGGTTAATGTCATATTCTTTTCTGACCTGAAGCACTTCATACCCTTCGTCAATCATTGCTTTGTAAACAACTTTGATGCCAAGAAAATGAAGTTCGTCGTCGGTAAGTTGTTGTTCTTTTGCCATATTAAGATATATTATTACGCAAAGATGCCATAAAATAGTAAAAGGCGGAAATCACCAACTCAGGTTTATAAAACTTTAACTAATGAATTTCATTTTTTGTAGTAGTTTTGTGTTATGGTCTATTTGTTTGCAGGTATAATAGTAGTATTGGTAATTGCATATTTTGTTTCGCGGGACAATGGGAAGGCGAAGGATAATACCAGAACAAGAACAGAAGTGCAGGCTGATTGTTGTGGTGCTCATGATGTGTGCGAGACAGAGACATTACTTAATAGTAAGCCGGAGATTGTTTATTTTGAAGATGAAGAACTGGACAGGTTTGCCGGGGCCAGTAAGAATTCTATTAATGATGATGATATTGAGGAGTTCAGAGAAGTTCTCTATTCTCTTAAAGATGAAGAGGTGTCGGAATGGCTTAAAAGTCTTCAGTTACGTAAAATTACCATTCCGGATATAATCAAAGAGGAAGCACTGATGATAGTTTCGGAAAGACGGTTTCAGAATGAGGTAGTTTGACAGGCAGGCTTTACTCTGTTACTAATAACGGAATTGCCTAAGGCATAGATTATTAATAAGACTCATGCGTCGTTGCGAACTCCATTTTATGGGGTGAAGCAATTTCGGAACGGTCGAGATCGCTTCTTCGCTCGTGCTCATCGCGATAGTGCTGATATTCCGTCATTTACTCATTATGCCCCAAAAATTTGAGGTCAATTATCGGAATGACGCTTCGGGGACATTCATTTTAGTATCTTTTTAATTGTTCTTACTTTTAATTTTAGCAGAAAAAATTATCTTTGCACCTGATTTACGGCCTCATAGTTCAAGGGATAGAACAAGAGTTTCCTAAACTCTAGATACAGGTTCGAGTCCTGTTGGGGCTACAAAAAACAGAAGCCTGCTCAAACAGCAGGCTTCTGTTTTTATGTTATCTGATTCTACCGGGAATGTATTCGTTATATATGCCGGTTTCTCCGGGATATGCCAGTCGTTCAATGTCGCTGTATTTTCGTATGAATGCATCCTGAAATTTGCCGCTTTTTTGTATCTCGAGCATAATATTTTTTGCTGCATTATATCCGCTGTATACACCATAAATATATCTTGTATAACCATCTGTACATTTATACGACTTAATCTTATCTGTATCAAGACCTCTGAAATAAAGGTAAACGTATAAAGGTTTCTTTTTAAGAGCAAGTATCTGCAAGGCATAGTAATGGTATCTCCTGTTTTTAAATGCCGGGCGTCTTATTTGTTTGGCTATTATAAAGTTTAACCGGTTTTCTATTGTCTGAGCCTCTGTCTCCAGTTTTGACAAAGCAGGAAGCAGAGGTGGTGTAATAGTTACTTCTTTGAAGGTTACAATCTCTTTTACGTTGTCAAAGGCTTTATCGTCAGGGATTTCCAGTAATTCGGCTTTTATCTGCTTTTTGTCTTTTAATTGTTTTACCTCATAATTGTTTCCGGTTTCGAGAAACATCAGATAACTGCCGGTTTTAGGGTCAGGGCGGTAATCACCAACGAGCCGGTCGTGATCAAGATCGGTTACAAGTATTCTGATTTTTTCAACAGGAGAACCATCAAGGTTTTTTATTACTCCTTCAATAACAGAAAGTTTTCCTGAGAAATTCTTTTTAAATTTCACGTTATAAATATCTGCTCCCCCAAAGTTATCTTCATATCTGCTTGAGGCGTAATATGCTTCACTTTTATTAATAGTAGGAACGAAGAAAAAGTCATCATCAGGGGTATTTATAGGAAATCCCATATTTATCGGTTCGGTCCACGAGCTGTCAGATTTCATAATGCTGTAAAAAACATCCATTCTTCCCATGGAGTTGTGTCCTTCGGAAGAGAAGTACAGGGTTTTTCCGTCAGGATGCAGAAACGGGGTATCTTCATCGTAAGGGGTGTTTATTGTTGGCCCCAGATTTTTTGCGGGTCCCCATTTGCCGTTAATGTCCCGCTTGGTCATATATATATCCATTCCGCCCATTCCACCCTCTCTGTTACTGGTGAAAAACAGTGTGCTTTTATCGGCTGACAGGGAAGCTTGTGTTTCGTCAGCCGGAGAGTTTATGGGAGCAGGTAATTTTCTGGGTTTTTCCCATGTTGAGCCGTTGAAATAGCTTACATAAATGCTTTTTCCTTCGGTGTCATTGTGAAAGATATATAGTTCAGACCCATCAACAGATACTGATGCAGCCGATTCGTGTTCATATTTTTTGTAAAACATCTTAAGCAGCTTGGCTTTTGTCCACTTCCCGTTTTCTTTTTTTGTGTAAAATATTTTTTCAGGATATTGACCGTCCTTGAGTTTGACTGACTTCGGAGTTGGTCGTCTGGATGTGAAAATGAGCATGTTGTTTTTCACCGAAATCATAGGACTATGATCGTCGTATTTTGAGTTTACTTTATGCCCGAGATTTGTAACTTGTATTTCCACAGAGTTGTTCAGGTATATCTTGGCATTGCGGCAGACATTAATTTTATGTTCAATAAATTTTGTCAGTTCCTTGTCTGATTCAGGAATATGTTCCTTTAGTTCTTTATACAGAGACAATGCTTTGTCCGGATTAAGAAGTACCTGTTGGGTTTCGGCCAGTGCCAGCCGGAAATCGATACCTGTATCGGAGTATTGTTCATCCTCGGAAAGATAATTCAGTCCTTTCTGAAAATATAAAGCAGCTGTGTCAGGAACATCAGATGTGTTAAGGTAGCAGTAACCCAGATAATAAAGAACGTCAAGGTTTGTGGAGTCATATGACAGAAGAGTGTTGAGCTTTTTTATTGCAGAAGGATAGTTGCCTTTTTCAATAAGATTGAGGGCTTTATTGTAGGTGCGCTTATCGAAAGAAACAGATTCTTTTTTCTGACCTTTGAGGGTTAAAGGAGCAAAAATAAAAATAAATAATATCTGAATAAGGTATGTTAATTTGTGTTTTCTTCTCATATAATGTATTGCAGCAGTGCTGATTCGCCTGCAAAATAGGTTAAAAAAAATTAAAATTCACTCCTTAAATGTCAAAAATATTAACTATTCAATTGTATTTATTTCATTGTAACAGAATGAGTACGGCTTGCTGGGTTTTGTAACATGTTGAAACAAAGAGCATTGTGTTGTCCGTGTTGTTTTTTGATATTTTCGGTAAGCTGTTGATAAATAATGTGATATTGTTGATAACGGAAACTGTGCGGTTGTAACTTTTTTCGTGCAATCTGTCTTACAGTTAAATGCGGCATCTTTAATTTTTTCTCTACTTAGAAACTGAAAGAAGTTTTTCAGATACTTTTTCTAATATTTCATCGGGTTGTGCAAAATTGATTCGTACCAGTTTTTTGTTGATTTTTGTGTGAGAGAAAATACTCATCGGAGCAAGGGCTATTCCATGTTCTCTGATAAGTCCGGCTACAAAATCAACATCATTTTTATTCGACACTTTGCTAAAATCCAAAACTTCGAAGTATGACCCTTTTGATATTAAAGGGATAAAATTACTGCTTTCTAGTAACTCATTCAGTTTGTCTCTTTTTTTCTGATAAAAACTACTTAGTGACAAGTATTCTTCTTCGTATTGAAGGAAGTCGGCAAATGCGAGCTGGAATGGTGTGTTTACACTTCCGATACTTGTTTCCTGAACTTTTCGTATCTCATCGGTAATTTCTTCAGGCGCAATGCAATATCCTGTTTGCCATCCGGTAACATGATATGTTTCTCCAAAACTGGAAATTATTATGCTTTTATTGGCAAGAATAGGATACAGAGCCATGCTCTGGTGCAATTCGCCGTCAAAAACAATGTGCTCAAATGTTTCGATACTAAGTATAATAATGTTTGTGCCATTAATTATTTTCTGCAGTCTTAGCATATCAAGTTCATTAAGAACAGAGCCTGAAGGACTGTGAGGGGTGTGAATAATTATCATACGTGTTTGAGCTGTAATCATTTTCTGTACCTGCACCCAGTCTATTTTAAAGTCTGTTTTATCTGTAGGGATATACACCGGCTGGCCTCCGTTCATTTTGATAGCCGGTACTATATTTATACATGATGGTTCAAAAACGATAACTTCGTCGCCTTCTTTTATAATTGCCGAGATAGCTGTGTATACTGCCTGTGTTTCACCTGCGGTAATTGTAACTTCTTTATCGGCATCATAACTGTTTCCGTATAACTTTTGTACTTTTTCAGCGATTTTATCACGAAGAACTTTTTCACCGAAAGGATTTCCATACTGATTCAGGCCTTTCGATAGATGTTTCTGCACCAGGTTAACCAGCCGGTCAGAACAATGGAAGCCTGTAAATCCTTCAGAAAGATTTATGGCGTTGTGTTCTTCTATCTCTTTACGGATTTTTATAAAATAGTTATGGGTAAGATTCGGATATTTGGTATTAAAAGCCATGTTTTTAAGCTTGATTAAAAATTAAATTTACACAATATGAAAACAAAATGCTTTGTGTTTTTATCGTAAGCTGTATTGTTTTTAACGAATACGGAGAAATGATTGATGAACACGGGTTTTTATATTACCAACACAAAAGAGTTAATAAAGTTCATTAATCAAACAATGATTGAAGAATTTTTAAGCTTTTTACTGAACCGAAATTAAGAATATGAAGTTCAAAATAGGTTATTAATGAGTCAATAATGTTTTTCTTTAATGGTAGTGGGATTTTTAGCACCTGCAGTTGTGAAGCTTCCATTTCAGATAATAACGTCCAGTATTTCAGGCTTTCACCTGTTATAAAATATTGATGCGCAGGTTCTGAATTTAAATACTCACTGTTTTTTAGGTCGAAAAATGAGAAACTGTTATTTACAGGTCGTGAAATGCCGAAACCCAGAAACCGAGACAGTTTGAAAAGAAAAAACAGATGAAAATTATTCAGACCGGGTATGTCACCATCGAGCACCTTTACCGATTCATAAATAAAATTAAAAAGGTCTGTATTTGGTTCCTCTTCCTTCAGTACTTTTGAAAGAATCTCGGTGATAAAGAAAACAATGGAACGCTTGGCCTGACTGAATGGAATTGTGAAAAAAGGATACTCAACTTTGTGATCAACAATACGGTGTATTTCTTTTTTTTCTTTGTGGGTAACTTCAAGTTGTAAAAGAGTGAGTGGTTGCATAAAAACTGCTTTACCTCTACTCTTCGACTTTCTGACTCCGTTTATAATATAGCTTTGTCTTCCGAAACGGGAAGTGTAAATGTGAACAATTATACTTGATTCGGAATATTTTACATAATCCAGAACAATACCTCTGGTTGAGTACATAACATCTTTTAATTTTTATACACAAATATAATTGATTTATAATGTAATAAAACTCTATTTTTGTGGCAAATTATAAAATAATATTTACATGGTATCTGCTTGGTTTAAAAGATTTTCTCAGGCCTTTTGGGTTGCTAATTTTGTGGAGTTGCTGGAGCGTGCGGCATATTACGGAGTTTTTATTGTTATAACTCTTTATTTATCGCGAATCCTGGCTTTTTCAGATGTGGAAGCAGCAATGATTTCGGGGACATTCAGTGCTCTTTTGTATTTTCTGCCTACTTTCAGCGGTGCTTATGCCGATAAGATTGGCTTTAAGAAATCGTTGATAATTGCTTTTTTGTTATTAACGCTTGGATATCTCGGATTGGCTGTTATTCCTGCTTTACTCGAAAAGGCTGGACTTGTGCAATACGGGATGGATACGCATTTTTCCGGCCTGAGGGAAAGTAATGAAAAATATATAATACTCCCCGTGATGGCTCTTATTGTTATAGGAGGCAGTTTTATTAAATCGGTAATAACTGGAACTGTTGCAAAAGAAACGTCTGCTTTGAACAGGGCCACAGGATTTTCAATATTTTATACCATTGTAAATATTGGTGCGTTTTCAGGAAAAACAGTTGTTAAGCCTTTGCGTGAAGCTATGGGAAATGTTGGCTTGATAAATATCAATTACTTTTCGGCAGTGATGACTTTTCTGGCTTTTGTAGCTGTAATTTTCTTTTTCAGGCCAACAGTAAAGTCAGGAGAAGGAAAGTCGATACGTGAAATATTCAGGGCTTTAATTAAAGTATTAACTAATGCCCGTTTGATAATTTTAATTCTTATAATTACCGGTTTCTGGATGGTTCAGCATCAGCTGTATGCCACCATGCCAAAATATGTGCTCAGAATGGCGGGGGAAGGAGCATCTCCATCATGGTACGCAAATGTTAATCCTTTAGTGGTATTTATGACAGTAGGTTTCATAACATCGTTGTTAAAGAAAAAGTCGGCATTGTTTTCAATGACAATTGGAATGCTGATAATGCCTGTTTCTGCTTTTGCCATGGCTGCCGGAAATCTGATACCGGGAGATACTATGGGTTTCATTAATATGCATCCAATTGCTTTTATGATGATTGTCGGTATAGCATTGCAGGGACTAGCCGAGTCATTTATCTCACCCAGATTTCTCGAGTATTTTTCGTTTCAGGCACCTAAAGGCGAAGAGGGGTTGTATCTAGGATTCAGTCATCTACATTCGTTTTTTTCTTCCATACTGGGGTTTGGTCTTTCCGGATTTTTATTAGAAAAATATTGTCCGGATCCAACACTACTTACCGATGAGCAAAAACTCACTGCTTATGAACATGCTCATTATATCTGGTACTATTTTGTCGGCATTGCTTTGGTTTCTGCAATAGCACTGATAATTTACGGAAAGGTAACTGCATATATTGATAATAAAAAAATGGCGGAAACAACAGGATAGTTTGAAATGGTATATTTTAAGTAAACTTTTTGCATAAAAAACGGAATTGGTGTATATTCGCACCCGCAAAAGTTCATTGCATAGTTGCCCAGGTGGCGGAATTGGTAGACGCGCTGGTCTCAAACACCAGTGGTAGCAATACCGTGCCGGTTCGATCCCGGCCCTGGGTACAGAAAAAGCTGCTTGGTTTCAGGCAGCTTTTTTTATAAAATAACACAGAGTCACGGAGACACAGAGAAGAACTATCCAAAAACAAAATATTTACTTCAAATCAGCTACGAGAAAAAGAAAGTTAAGATTTAATGATTAACAGGTAGCAATACCGTGCCGGCCTGTCTGTCGACGTAGCCAGGTAGACTTGTCTACCTGCGCAGACAGATAGATTCGATACCAGCCCCGTGTACAGAAAAGGCTCCTTACTTAAAACAGTTTGGAGCCTTTTGTTTTACATACAGAAAAAACTTTACAATGCCTTTTCTTCTGTCTTTTCCCTTTCTGCTGAATTTCAAAAGGAAGTTTTTTCACTCTTTCTCCTCTCCATATCTTTTCAGTCTCTTTATTTTCAAACGAAACAATCGTATTGTAAAACCACACTACTAACGCCAAAGGTAAGCATGATTGCTCCGTAATCCAATAAAGTTTTGGATAGCTAAAGATTCAACATTCACAATAACGATGTTTTTAGTTAAAAAAAGAAAAAGAACATTATTAATCTGTTTTTTTTATATATTTGATTTATGGTTAAAAAAGAAACTTAACTAATCATTAATATAATTATCAACCAAAATGAAAAATCTAACCCTTTTATCTTTCCTTGTCATTTTATTATTTTCATGCAAAACCCACGAAAATGAAAATGTTGCAAAAATTCATGGCAAAGTATTATCCGGAAATATTCAAAATGTTAAATTTGATTGGATAACGAGCAATGCCCTGCAAGACGGAAGCGCGAATAAATATATTGCCAAAGTTGATAGTGAAGGTTTCTTTTCTGTTGAAATTCCGATAAATAATCTTTCTTCCGGGAGGATTCTTTCCGGCAGGTATTCACATAATATATTTTTTGAACCTGGAGATGATTTCAGTATTGAAATTGATGCTGATACAATTGTTTATAAAGGCACAGGTGCTGAAAAAAACAATTTTTTATATGCCCTCGAAAAAGAAAAACTCTCAGATATGGATTACTATTCTATATCCGTTCGTGGAAAATTAACTCCGGAAGAGTTTGTAAATGAATCAGAAAGCTTCAAGCAAAAACGGCTTGATTTTATAAATTCATATCTGGAACAACATAAGCTTAATAAAGAGTTTGTTGATTATTTTAAGACTAAAAGTGTTGCTATTTATGAGAATCTAATCAGAAGTTATCCGAGAAAGTATTCATATTTTAATAAGATACCTGTCGATTCTCTAAAGCTTCCTGATGAGTATAATAGATTAAATGTAATCAGTAACATAATGGATGATAAAAAAGTTGTTACCTCAATATATTTATTAAACTTAAGGAATTTAGTGTATGGCAAGGCTCACGAATTAATGAATACAGACTCATCTTTAAAATGGCAAAGTGCTTTGGAAACTATATTATTTGACTCTCTATCCGGCAAAACCCGTGAATATGTAGTTGCTAAATGGTTGAATCTTTCTTTTGGCTATGATAGATATGATACAACTATATACAATAAATTCAGAGAGATTGCTACTGACAGTATCCCAATTAAAGCAGTAGAAGAATCATTGAACAAATATAATGAAAAACGTAGTCTCATTGGCAAACCTTTAAGGCCGGAATTTATACAAACGGCAATTTTGGATACTTCAAATACAGAACTCACGTTCGGGCAAATGATGGAAAAATACAAAGGGAATGTCATATATCTTGACATCTGGGGGTTGGGTTGCGGCCCTTGCAGGGCTGCTATGCCATATTCAAAAAAAATGAAAGAGAAACTTAAAGAATATCCTGTTAAATTTATATATCTTACCACTGACAATACCACAAGAGATGGCGTATGGGAAATGATATATAGAGCAACATTTTCCAAAGAGGATCAATACAGTTTTAAAAATGGATTTAATGCAAAACTGCTCAAGTATATGGGCATTAATTACGTTCCCTGTTACATGATATTCGATAAAGAAGGTAACCTGATGGACTTCAATGCCGACCGCCCCACAAGGATGGTTGAAACAACAGAAACACCTCTTGAAAAAACATTAAAAAAGCTTGCGTTGAAACAGGAATAACAGAACTTCCAGTTTTTACGGAGAAATGAATTCTATCTAATTGTCAACCAAAATGAAAAATCTAACCCTTTTATCTTTCCTTGGCATCTTATTGTTTTCATGTACCCCACGGGAAACTGAACCGGTAGCAAAAATTCACGGCAAAATACTATCCGGTGATGTAAAAGATGTTAAAATCGAATGGGTTATGGACAACCCTTTAACACTAATGTCGGATTCGTACATCGCAAAAGTTGACAGCACGGGTAGTTTTTCAGTAAGTATTCCTGTTGTGCGTTTGGCGTATGCAAGTATTAAAACCGGAAATATATCACACCGTATTTATTTTAAGCCCTATGACGATTTATTTATTGAGATTAATTCTGATTCAATTTCATATGAAGGCAAAGGTGCAGCAAAAAATAACTTTGTAATTGAAATGGAAAAAAAAGGATTGTCAGTACATGATTTTTATAGTGAGTATAACCAGCAGGGTAAATTAAAACCAAACGTATTTGCTGACAAAATGAAAGAGTTTATGCAAAAGCGTTTTGAGCTTATTGATTCTTTTCAGAAACTGCAGCCGCTGGAAAAAGAATTTATTGACTTTTTTAAGATAAATACCGAAGTTATTTATGAAAATTTCATTCGTAACTATATTCGCCGGTACTCATATTTCAACACTATACCTTTCGATTCTATTGACTTGCTTTACGATTACAATAATCTGAACAGTCTGGCCCGCTGCACAGACGATAAAAAAGTAATTTCTTCAACCTACCTCAGAAGTATTTCAAGATTAGTTAATGAAAAAGCTAAAGAACTGATGCTTTCAGGTGATATAAAAGGCAGGAAAAGAGCCAGAAATATTGTGTTAAAGGATTCTCTTAAAGGGAAAACACGTGAATATTTAATTGCAAAAACTATAACGACGGAATTAATGTTTAATAGTCCGGATACTGCTCTGAATAAAATATTTTTTGAAGTTTCATCTGACAGCATTCCAATAAAAGCCGTTAATAGGGCACTGGAAAAATATAATGAAAAACAAGCTCTGATAGGCAAACCCATTAATAAAGAGTTTGCACAAACCATATTACTGGATACTGCAAACAATGAAATTACATTCGGTCAGATGATGAAACAAAATAGAGGGAATGTTATCTATCTAGACATTTGGAATCTGGGCTGCGGTCCTTGTCGTGCAGCTATGCCATATTCAAAAATACTGAGAGAAAAACTAAATGGTCTTCCTGTTAAATTTATTTACATAACTACTGATGATATAAACAGAAAAGGTGTTCTGGATAATATTTTCAAAATAACAAAAAGCCGGGAAAACCATTACTTTTTTAAGAATGGTTTCGAGGCAAAGTTTCTTAAGTTTATGAATATAAGCTTTGTGCCATGCTACATGATATTCGATAAAGAAGGAAACCTGATGGACTTCAATGCCGACCGCCCCACAAGGATGGTTGAAACGACAGAAACACCTCTTGAAAAAACATTAAAAGAGCTTGCTTTGAAACAGGAATTAAAAAGGGATCTCTAACTCTTTTTCTTCCTGAAAAACTGTATGCTTCCGAAGCCGGCAATAATCGAGATATAGAACCCGAAATCGTACCACCAGCCGGTATTGAACGACTCATAAATGCTCAGTCCCGGAGAAAAAATACTCATAATAAGAACAAACGGGGCGATCCACCCGTGCCATATACCTGAAAAGAATCCAGCAGGCCGAACAGGCGAATAATGTCCTCCTCCGGGAAGACAGCTTGTCATGATCAAAACAATGATTATAAGTGATAATCCAGTTAGTATTTTCTTACGATCCATAATAAAATATTTATGTATTATGGTCAAAATAATGAATATTAGAACATAAAGCAACAAAAGATGTTATAATATAAAATTAATGTTAATCCTGATTTTATGAGATTTTTTATCTGGTATTTGTTTGTTCTGTCGCTAATATCTCAATCCTGTTCATATGATAAAAATGAAATTGTATTATTAAAGGTAAGTGAGCTTGGCCCGGCACGTATTTCAGATTCTTCGCTTGTCGTTGTTTTTGAAAAAGAATTGAATAAAAAAATAAGAATCGAATATACCCTGTCAGAGGATACCGCTTTAAAGAGGCTGGAGGACGGGGAGGTTGATTTTGCAATAATTCCAAATAATACCGAGAGTTGTGAAAATAAAAATGACCTGCGAACTGTTTCTCCGCTTTTACCAAGGATACTTGTAATTCTGACTTATAATCTGCCACAGGCCAAAAATCAGACAGTGAAAGAACTGTTTGAAAAGAATGTTGTGATATTTGAGGAGATGTCACGTCTGGACAGTATGTTTTTTGATAGTTTTTTCCGCAGTTATGATATAACACCGAATCAGCGTGACTCATATTTTGCACATCAGCTAAACAGAACCGGCTGGAATGATTCTTCCTTTGTGTATGTAGGGCTTACGCATTTGCATAATCCCATAATGAAAGAGATGCTTGATCATGGTGCCTCTTTTTTCTCTCTTGATGATGTTACATTACTTGGCAAGGGCTCTTCTGTAGAAGGGTTAAAACTTAGTTTTCCTAAATTGTATCCATTTATTTTGCCTAAATCATTTTATAAGGGAAGGCCATTAAAACCTGTAGTTACCATTGCTATCCCTGACGTTCTTGTTACCTGCAGAAAGACAGAAAACTATTTAGTATATAAAATAGTAAAAATATTAGATGAGAAAAAAGCCGAATTAATTACTGAGGATAATATATACACTCTCTTGAACGGACAACAGGAAATGAGAAACATAATGTATTCATTTCCTCTTCACCGTGGAGCACTTAACTACCTTAATCGGAATAAACCATCTGTCTGGACAAGGTATGCATCGGTTATCTGGCCGTTTATTTCTATTCTTGCAATTATAGCCGGAGCTTTTGCCTCTTTGAAAAGGCATATAAGCCAACGGAAAAAAATACGAATGGACTCCCTATATACCGAACTTTTGCAAATTCGGAAAAGGGCTATCGAGCATAAGGACGAAGGACATGTAAAACAGTTTCTGGCCGAGTTGGGAGATATACGGATAAAGGCATTTGATGCATTAATGGAGAATAAGCTGAATGCAGACGAGTCGTTTACAATATTTTTATCACTGTACAGTGATGTGGAAAATGAAATAAACGGGCTCAACGTCAAAAACCGGTAAAATATTTTAATTATGGTTACATTTGTTGTGAATGATGGCAACAGATGATACTGTTTTATGCAAAAGCCTTTAAATAAAAATAAAATAGATTATGTTCTTTTTCACCTGGCGCAACATTTGGATGGATTAGAAGAGATAAGGCCGTATTTTGAATATTCTGACAATACAGAAAATAACATTGAAAAAAAAGGAAAGATTGTATTCTTATTATCCGAAAAAGAAGTACAGGATAATCCTCCGTTTTTGTTAAATGGTATTCCTGTTTTGTTTCCGGTAAAAGATAATGCGGAGGTTTATACATTCGATGGAGATAGTCTTGTTTTTAATCACGATTTTCTGAAGTCTGCATTTTATCTTTTAAGCGGATATCAGGAACAAACAAGTACTGACGTGGATACGTTTGGTCGGTTCCCTTATGAAAGTTCAGTGCAAAATAAACTTAACGCTACAGCTATTCCTCTGGTCAATTATTATTTTGATTTTATAGCCGGAGGACTTGAGAAATTTGCTGAAAAACACAGGCTTAAACTGGTCCGTAAAAAGCTTTTCAAAGATTTTGGTTTTGTGTTATCGCACGATGTCGATAAGATTGATTATTTTCATTGGCGCGATACAGCTTACCGCTGGATGCAGGTATTAGGTTTGCGAAAGGCGCATTACAACAGGAAAAGACTTTTTCGGGCTGCTGTTGATTCAATAATTCCCACAGTATTTCCAGGCGATAATGACCCTTTCTGGAGCTTTGAGAGAATGTGTAAAGCAGAAAGTAAACTGAATATTGTTTCATCTTTTTATTTTCTCAACAGAGATGGTTCTTCGTTTGATGCCCGTTATTTTTTTTCAGAAAAGAGAATAAAAGACGTTATGTCCTTTATACGCAGAAAAGGTTGTGAAGTTGGCTTGCATGGTTCATTCAGGACAGCTGAGGATGAAAAAGCAATGATGAATGCAGTATCGGAGCTAAGAAATGCATACTCTTACAAAGTAACAGGTATCAGGCAACATTTCCTGAAGTTTTCATATCCCCGGACTTTTTACATTCAGCAAAAAGCAGGATTCCGTTATGATACTACACTTGGTTTTGCCCCACATGAAGGGTTCCGTAATGGTTATTGTTATCCGTTTAAGCCATACGATATAAAAGAAGACAAGATGATTGACATTTGGGAATTTCCCCTGAACGTTATGGATGCAACGCTTTTTTATTATCGGAAACTCGATTTTGACAGAGCCGGGATAGCAATAATGACTGTAATTTCAGAAGTGAAGAAATTCGGAGGAGTTTTTTCTTTGTTGTGGCATAACTCTATGTTCGACGAATATGAGATTCCCGGCATTACAATGTTTTATGAAAATATTCTTGCTGAGGTTATGGCGCAGGGAGCCAAATCTCTTACGGGAGAAATGCTGTTGAATAAAATTGAAGATGAAATGTGATTATCTGGTAAATGGTTCTCCAATGCGAAAATAAATACCCCAGTCATCTTTACCTACTGCTGCATCAACACCAACATTTATTTTTCGTTTAGGTATTGCCATGAATCTTATTCCGGCACCAGCACCGGGAAGCAGTCCGCTGTAGTTGTCTCCTTTCAGGTTATCAGTAGCAATAGCAACTCCGGTAAAAGCTACCATGCCCCATTTTTTATAAAAGCTCCAGCGATATTCGCTTTGGATGTCATAAACCTGATTTGCTCTGAATTTGCCATTGGTATAGCCTCTCAGGTCATCACGGCCTACGGTATTCTGACCGTTGAATGGAATCGAATCACCTGCTGATACGGCACTGTAAAACCTTGCCATAATTATTGCTTTTTTTCCGAGTGTAAAATATTTATTGTATTCCAGGTTTATCCGGTGATATGTTTCGGTTGAACCAAGAGCCTCGAAAAATGAGAATGTTTTAATTTTTCCGTTCATTCCGGATTTGGGATTGAAAACATTGTTTCTTGTATCATATTCAGCCTGAAGTCCCAATCCCAGAAGGTTTAACGTTTCATCGGGTACATAATCCGAATCAAACACTGTGTTGACATATGAATATGTAAATCGTATACCAAGAAAAAGGTCTCCGAGAACCCTTCGGCTGGCTTCACCATACAAAAACATCAACATTGTTCTGTAATCAACGAATTCTCCGTTTTCTTCATCAATCATTAATCCCGGAAGCCCATCGGGCATTTCCATAAATGTCTGAAATTTTATATCGCCATATCCTATAGCTGCTTTTGTTCTCCATTTGTCTTCATTGAAAAACATCCGGTTAAAAAGGCCGAAGAATATTGTGTTACTGGTGAAGTAATTGCCCGAAAACGAAACCATAGAAGCCGGAGATATGGTATCTTTTTTATTGAAGTCGAAATAGCCACTGGCCATTATCCCTATTTGTGCATCAAAAGAGCGGTTGTAAGAAATAACGGGAATAAATGCGAGGTTTACTTTTTTATTCTTTTTTACTGCAGGTTTTGGTTGTGATAAACCTGATACCGTACATATGAGCAGCAATAGAATAAGAATATTTTTATTCATTTATTTGTTTTGTTAATTGCTTAAACAATATAATTCATTTAGTTGTCAATTGCTTTACAACAGCCTGCAGCTCTTTTGTAATCAAACAATAATTTTTCAATTTTTACTTCAATGGAATAATTTTTAAACTATACCTTGACATGCTATAACCGGGAATAGTGCCGAATCATATTCAGTTCTTTCCGGACAATAAAAAAGAGGATGTCCAAAAAGTAAAAGACAGACGTCATTGCGAGGAGAAACGATAAAGCAATCTCTAGATTCTCAGCATCTGTGAGTGTAGAGATTCCTTCATTTTATTCGGAATGACGACTTTTTGTACAGCTTCTTATAACAATAATCCTGTCTTGATTGTTTTATTTTTTTATAACTGTTGTTTTTACAATACTGTTGGTTTTTATCGGTAAACTTATGATTTTATCTGTCTGTGGATTTTTCATGCTCATAGTCATATTTATAGTCTGATCTATTTCCATTGTTTCCGGCATTCCTGTATTTGCACTGATTATGTATTTGCCGGTCTGTTTTCCATCACCTTTCATATTTACTTTCATCCCGTTATTTTCAATAGGTTTATCCGGGTTGAATTTAATATCAGAGTTCACATTCAGGGTTATGTTTTTATCTGTAATTTTAGCAACAGTATAAAAAACCGTTACCTCAGTTCCCAGCATCTCTTTCATGTTAATCTTTTTTGAATAAGAAAGGCCTTCTTTGACCTTTTCTTTGGGCAGATAATTATAAAAACTCAATAAACTTTCTTTACTTACAACTCCTGACATCATTTGTTGTTGCTGGCTTCCTCCAATCTTATTAAGCATCTCATCCAGTCCGCTGATATTTGATATTTCACCATCAGGAGTTACTTCGTACTGTACCGAAGGACCAATAATGTTTTTCACCATAGCCAGAGGAGAGCCGTTGTCGGCTTCGTTATCCGTATCATACGATAAAGTTTGTCCGTTAGAATTAATGTTGAGTGTGATTCGTTTGTATGATTGTTCGATAATATAGCTTCCGTTCGGAAGTTTGTCTTTTACTTTCATCAATACGGTGGCTGTCATGTTTTGGGCCACATTAATTAATTGTCCCATCATTTCCTGATTAATGGTGTTTCTCATATTGGTGGTAATTTCATATGTTTCACCTTTTTTCAGTCTTAAACTAAGATCGGCATCTTTGGCATATATGACCGATGTGAAAACTAAGGTTGCCGTAAACAACAACAAAATTGATTTTTTCATAGTAGATATTGATTAAAGTTTAATATTAAGTCAAATATAGAGAAATAATTTTTGAGTCCACAGGTATACAGAGTTAAAGCGGAAGAATATCGTTAATTGTTGCGGGGCTGATATATCTTGTTGCTATTACGATGTTGTCCACGAATCTTACCATTGTTTGCGGAAAGTTCTCTGTTGTATGATGTTGGTAAAGTCGAACATATTCCGGTTTCCGGTCTTCAGGGGTGTGGAAATACATATTGGTTACTCTTTAATAAATTTAAGTCAGTTGAAATATCGGAAGTTAAGTTTGTTCTGTTTTATTCCGGTTTTATTGTTTCATCCTTTTCGTCATTCATCCAGTACACAAAAATCTGATAAGCTAAAGCAAGCACCACCGAACCGACAAAAAGACCGAGCATTCCCATAAGTATCATTCCTCCTATTGCCCCGATAAGGATAACAAGCATAGGAATATCAAGGCCACGTCCCAGAAGCATGGGCTTAAGTATATTATCACTGGCTCCGGCAACCAGCTCGTAGACAGTGAAAAAAATTGCAGTAGAGGTGCTTTCGGCATTGAATATGTAAATCATAACCGGCAATACAACAATCATAGGAGGTAGCTGTATCAGCGCAAGAATAAATACAATCAGGGTAAGTACGGAAGAGCCTGGAATTTCAAAAAACCAGAATCCTGCACCTACAAGCAATGCCTGAATAAATGCCACACCAATGACTCCTTTAGCAACGCTTTGAACCGTTCCGACAGAATTATCGATAAGCTTTTTACCGTCTTTACCTACAAACTTTTCAGCAAAAGCAACAGCGAACCTGTAAATCTCATCGGCTTTTGCAATGAAAGCACCTGCAATTATCAACGAGAAGAAGAAAATCAGAACACTACTCATCAATCCTTGTATAGCCCCGATTAACCATTTTATTGCTGTGCTTATCTCTTCCTGAAAATGAGTAACTGTTTGTTCGAGATTATTTGTTGACATCTCCCATGTGTTGTAAATGGTTTTTCCTATTACCGGCCACTCCTTAATGCTTTCTTTAGGAGGAGGAATGGTAATTGTTCCGTCCTGCAGTCCTACGGCAATATCTGTGGCATGAGTTACCAGCTTGTTTACGAACACTATGGAAGGGGCAATCAGCATTATTAACATGATTAAAGTAATAACTGTTGCCGCGAGAGTATTTTTCCCGTTTAAAAGTTTACTGAGTTTTTTCTCCAGCGGATAAAATGCCATACCCAGTATTGCCCCCCAGGCAATAAGAACAATAAAAGGTTTGAATATTAAAAAACTTATGACAAGTATTAAAGCTACTACTCCTATTTTCAGAGCAGCTTCGATACACCAGCTTATGAATTCCTGCTTTTTCATATATGTTGTTGTTTAATAATTTTACTCCGGTTTAATACCATTTAAAAACAGGTAGTAAAATATCCGTTACGGTATTATGTTTTTTAAATTTAAAAAATAAATCTTTTTAAACGGTTATTGGTGTTGTTAATTTAAAATATGGTAATGTTTTTTGAAGAGTTAAAGTTAGGCTGTTATATGTAGTTTTCTGATCAGAAGTGATATTGTCCGTATTTTTACCTGAAACTATAACATCACTTACCTCATTTACCGTCTTTGAAGGAAAGGATTTTTCAGCCCTTTTGATAACCCGTAGTTTTTGAGTGAAAAATGTAAATGTGACTTTCTCCCTGCGATAAAATTCGTGCATTATGTCAAGAAGCTCTATAGCGGCTTTACTGTAGTGGGTTTATCGGTTGGTATGAATTGGGTTTAGATGCAAGGGCACGTATTACTGAAATTCTATGTTTCCGGCTGCCGGCGGCACTTATCCCGAAGAGGTATAAACCAATTCTGGCATAAAAAGTAATGTTTCACAGGATTTCAGTTAAATACAGTCGATACAAATTTATGAGTTGGGGATATATAAAAGTATTATTTGTCAGATTTTCCGTAATTTCGCATAAAACGTAAAAATTACGTGAATTATGGAAAGTACAAGACAAAAAAAGATAGGTAAGCTTCTTCAGCGTGATTTGTCGGAGATGTTTATGCGCGAAGCACGTGAATATACTCTTGGAGCGATGGTTAGCGTAACGGTTGTTAGAGTTACTTCAGATTTAAGTATTGCAAGAGTTTATTTAAGTATTTTTCCTCCTGATAAAAAGGATGAGGTTTTCAACTATATTACAGAGAATACAAGTAAGCTTAGGTATTTTCTCGGACAAAGGGTAGGGAAGCAGCTTCGTGTTATTCCCGAGTTACAGTTTTTCATCGATGATTCACTCGATTACATCGACAATATCGACCGTTTATTGAAAAATGACTGATTATGAAGTATGATCCGATAAAACGGTCGCTCGGAAATGTTTTTAACAAAACACCTTTCTTGCGTATCATGTTTTACAAAATGCTTGATGTCCTGTTGCTGAGGGCCTGGCATATTCGTAAAGACTTGAAGCAATGGGCAAAAACCGCACCTTCTGATGCTGCCATTCTTGATGCAGGAAGCGGTTTCGGACAGTACGATTACTATATGTCGCAACTGGGAAAAGAATGGACTGTTAAAGGTGTTGATGTAAAACAGGAGCAGATAGATGACTGCAACGCTTTTTTCACCAAGGCAAAGCTTAACAACAGAGTAAAGTTTGAGTTTTGTGACCTTACAAAACTTGATGAAAAAGAGAAGTACGACCTGATACTTTCGGTTGATGTGATGGAACATATCGAAGGGGATGAGAAGGTCTTTGAGAATTTTTACAAGGCAATGAAGCCGGGCGGAATGCTGCTGATCTCAACCCCGTCGGACCAGGGAGGAAGCGATGCTCACCATCACGACCATGATCACGAAGAGGGAGCAACAGGGTTTATCGATGAGCATGTTCGTGACGGATACGGAGTCGAAGATATTACACAGAAACTTAAAAGAGCCGGATTTAAAGATGTTGTGGCAGAGTATACGTACGGCAGGCCCGGAAGTCTTGCCTGGAAACTTACCATGAAATATCCTATTCTGATGCTCAATGCATCAAAGTTGTTCTTTATTATTCTGCCTTTGTATTACATTCTGGTTATGCCGTTTGCTCTTGTGTTGAACTATTTTGATGTAAAGCTGAAGCATAAAACCGGGACCGGACTGAAAGTAAAAGCATTTAAATAAAAAATAACGGCAATTTATATTCCTGTTTAGGGAGAACCGGAGGAAGCCAATGAAGTTAGCATTCAACATAGCACTTAGGTATCTGTTTGCAAAGAAATCACAGAATATTATCAATGTGATATCGATGATCTCGGTAATCGGGATTCTTACAGGATCGGCAGCGCTTATCGTTGTTTTATCTGTGTTTAACGGTCTTCACGGTTTTATAGGGAGTTTATACAGCTCATTCGACCCGGATATTAAAATCAGTGCAATTCAGGGAAAAATCTTTTCACTCGACAGTGTTGGTGTTGATAAGATAAAGAATATTCCAGGTGTTGTGGCGTGGTCAGAGGTACTCGAGGATAATGCTCTGCTCAAGTTCAGCAAAAGACAGATGCCTGCCACAATTATCGGGGTAGACGATAACTACCATAAAGTTACTGGTATAGACACCATAATGCACGACGGTATTTTTCGCACAAAGTATAAAAAGGAGAATCAGGGAGTGCTGGGATATGTTCTTGCCGATCAGCTTTCGGTTCGTCTGAATTTTGTTACGCCTCTTTCGATGTATGCTCCCCGCCGTACAGGAAGGATAAATATGGCTAATCCTCAGAATGCTTTCCGTACTGAGTATATCAGTCCGGTTGGTATTTTTATGGTAAAACAGATAGAGTACGATTCTCAATATCTCATTATTAACATTGAACAGGCACGACGGCTTTTTGAGTACGACAGCACAGTGGTTTCTTCGTTGTATCTGAAAGTAAACGATTACAGTAATGTAGGCAATGTGAAAAAACAGCTTGCTGAAGTATTGGGACCGGGTTATAAAATTGCCGATAGGCAGGAACAGCATGCATCCTTTTACAAAATGATGCAGCTCGAGAAACTTATGGCTTTCCTTATTCTATCATTTATCCTGCTCATTGCTGCTTTCAATATTATTGGTACTCTTTCTATGCTCATCTACGAGAAAAAAGAGAGCATATTTACATTCCGCAGTATGGGAGCTACTAAGCGACTGGTAACCCGCATATTTCTGACTGAGGGCTGGATGATTTCGCTTGTGGGAGTTATTGCCGGGCTCGTTATCGGAATTGTACTGGTGTTGTTGCAGGAGAATTACGGTCTGCTGAAGTTTCAGGGAGGTGGCAGTTTTATAGTCGATGCTTATCCCGTGGCACTTGAATGGACCGATGTTTTGTTAGTGCTTGTAACGGTTTCCACAATTGGTTTGCTTGGTGCCTGGTATCCGGTAAAAGTAATAGTGGATAAATATTATACCCAAATTGGTCGTTAGAAAGCGATGAGGTTGTCTAAAAAGCCGTCATTCCGAACGGAGTGAAGGAATCTCACAAATCATTTATGTTGATTGCCAGTAGAATGCTTCGTCGTTCCTCCTCGCAATGACGTTGCATTCAAGCTTTTTAGACAGTCCCATTTTGGGTTATAGCTCGAAAGAATAAGATTATTCCTTCAAAGATATAGCTTTCACTAAAATTATATAATTCTACAAATGCTATCCGTATGTTTCAATGATAGTGTCAAAAATAGAGTGGAGCTCTTCAACTCTTTCCGACCGGAGCATTTTTATTTTCAGAGGCCTGAAGTTAGGCAGTCCTTTAAATGTAACAGCCATATGACGTCGCATATGCAAAATGCCTCTCCTTTCATCACCAATCCATTCCACAGTTTTTACCAGTTGGTCGCGAATCATGTTTACATGCTCTTCAAGTGTCGGAGGCGGAAGCAGTTCGCCGGTGTCAAGGTAGTGGCGAATCTCTCTGAAGATCCAGGGGCGTCCTATTGATGGTCGTCCTATCATTAGTGCATCGACACCGTAACGGTCAAGGTACTCTTTTGCCCGTTCCGGTCCGAAAATGTCGCCATTACCAATTATGGGAATGTGCATACGGGGGTTGTTTTTTACTTCACCTATCAGAGTCCAGTCGGCCTCACCCTGGTACATCTGTGCACGTGTGCGTCCGTGGATAGTGAGTGCTGCAATGCCAGTGTCCTGAAGCCGCTCTGCAACATCAACAATGATTTTTGAGTTGTCGTCCCAGCCGAGGCGGGTCTTTGCAGTAACAGGTGTGTTTACTGCATTTACTACAGCTTTGGTTATTTCAATCATTCGAGGAATGTCAAGCAAAAGACCAGCGCCGGCTCCTTTTTTTGCAATCTTTTTTACCGGACAACCGAAATTAAGATCTATCAGGTCGGGTTTTCCCTCTTCGGCTATACGCGCGGCCTCGGCCATTGCTTCCGGATCTTTACCGTAAATCTGGATGCCTACAGGCCGTTCCTCATCAAGAACAATGAGTTTTCGTTTCGATTTTTCCACATGACGCACCAATGCATCCGACGAAACAAATTCGGTATACATCAGGTCGGCACCGTAATTTTTACACAATGAACGGAAAGCAACATCCGTTACATCCTCCATAGGAGCCAGTAAAAGCGGTGTTTTGTCGAATATGATATTTCCTATTTTCAATAGACGTTATTTTTTGCAAATATACTGCATCATTTGTTTTAAACCTGAAAATATAACATGCCTGATCACGGGGGTGTTAATATTCTGTTTAAATTTTGGTAAAAGACAATACTTTTTTACTTTTATGAATTGCTTATATTGTCAAAAACTTATTAGTAAGTATGATGCGAATACTTCTGGTTTCCCTTTTGTTTATGCTTTTTTACAACTGTTCCGATGATTACGGAAAGCATCAGGTGAAAAGTAACGTAAAAACAGAAGATTCCGACTCCCTGGTGATATGTAACCTAATTAAAAAGTCGAACGAAAGTTATCATGATAAGAATTTGGATACTCCCGTTTACGATGAGTTGCTGAAGGAGGCAGCCGAGATAGCAAGTAAAAACAAGAGAGAGATACAACTGTCGGAAATCTACAGCATTATCGGTAAACGTTACCGGAACAGGGCTTATTATAAGGAAGCTATACAGTATTATAAAAAAGCTATTGAAATAGCTCTTAAATATAGCAGAGATGATCTGCTGGTGGACTATTACAATCAAATTGCTGTTGTTTACCGCAGGATGGATCAGAATCCGATAGCTCTCGATTTTCATTTTGAGGCTTTAAAGCTGGCCGAGGCTCTTCCCGATTCTTTCAACATAGAGGTGTCGCTGAATGGTATCGGAAATATAAATCTTAGCTTAAAACGTTATCATGCTGCCGTTGAGTATTTTCGTAAATCGCTGAATATTTCAGTAAATGAGAATAATTTGCTGGGGCAGGCTATTAACAATAATAATATCGGAGAGGCATTTTTGGGGCTTGGAGAAACAGATTCGGCATTGTACTACTTCTTTATTTCGCTTGAAAAAAACAGAGAGATAAGTAGTGATCATTTTGGCGAGTCGATATGCTATAACAGTATAGGGAATGCATATATAGCGAAAGGGAATATTGACAAGGCTCTGGAATATCTGAAAAAAGCCCTTGAGATAAATCTGGCCGAAGGCGATCGTTTACATATCTCTGTCAGTTATGTAAATCTTGGGGAAACTTATATGAAGGCCGGCGATTATAAAAATGCTGAGACATACATAATGAAAGGACTGAATATTGCCAGGGATATAGGCTCAATTTATCAGATAAAAGAGGCTTACTGGCTTTTGTCTGAACTGAATGAACTGAAAGGAAACTATAAAAAAGCTTTGGATCTGCAGAAGTTGAGTGATGTTTATAAAGACAGCCTTATTAATGACAAAACATTACATTACATTTCTACTCTTGAAACCGTTCTGGAATCGGAAAAACAAGGAAATCGTATAATGAAGTTGTCACAGGAAAAGCTTAAGCAGCAAATGAAAATAAAACAGCAGCGAATAATTATAATAACCTCAATTTTATTGATGTTTGCTCTTGCTTTTGCCATTGCACTTATTGTTTACCAGAACCGTCTGCGCAGCAGCTATAAAACCCTCAGGTATAAACAGCAACTTTTACGGACGCAAATGAATCCGCATTTTATTTTTAATGCTCTGAGTGCTATACAGGTTTTTATTCTTGAGAATGATAAGGAGAAAGCTGCAGCGTTTTTGTCTGATTTTGCAAGATTAATGCGACAGGTACTGAAAAGCAGTAACTATGAGTATATCACATTAAAGGAGGAAGTTGATGTTATTGGTTATTACCTGAGGCTGCAACAACTTAGATTCTCCCGTCCGTTTAAGTTTGAAATAAATATTGACAGGGAACTGGATTTGGCGGTTACCATGGTTCCTCCAATGCTGACTCAGCCATTTCTTGAAAATGCAATTGAACATGGGTTTAAACATAGCGAGGAGGAGGGGTTCTTGTTTGTGCGTTTTATTAAGTCTGAAAAATCTCTTGTTATAGAAGTGGATGACAATGGCGAAGGAATAGATTCTTCATTAATGGTGAAGGATAAAAGCCATGATTCAATGGCTATGAAAATAACAAAAGCCCGTCTTCAGATACTTGAAAAAGACGCTAATTTTAAAACATCTTTTACCGTTATCGATAAAAGACGGCTTAATCCTTTTGATAAAGGAACTCTGGTAAGGTTTGTTCTGCCGTTAATTATCTCTCCGAAGAAAAAGTAAGCTGTGGTTATAGCCTGTGATTTTTTACAGAAGTTGCTTTAAGGGGTGTCATTGTTTTAAATGTAATTTTATTGTTTTATCATCATTCTTTGATTTATTGATTTAAAAAAGTATGTTTGTTCGCAGGCATTAAATTAACAATAGATGAGGTTCCTTTTAAGCATTTTTGTTATTCTTGTTTTTTCTTCAGGACTGTTGTTTTCACAGACAGATCTTTCAAGCAGATATACCTTTCCTGTTTTTGATACTACATCGCAGGACGATCTTTTGTTTCGTCTGGAAAGCAATGTTTTTTTTAAAAACAACGAATATTTCAGTAACTATACCGAAGGATATACATTGCCAGGTTTTATGCTTCAGCCCACTTTGATGTATTATGCGGGCAAACATTTAAGGTTTAAGATAGGTGCGCATCTGACACAGTTTTACGGCTCTGAAAGTTTGTTTGATGTTCAGCCTGTGATCTCTGCTCAGTTCAGGGCATCGGACAGGACTACAATTATTCTCGGAGCATTGAGAGGAAATGTCCATCATAATCTGATTGAACCTGTTCTTGATCCGGAAAGCCAGTATTTCAGACCAGTTGAAAATGGTGTTCAGCTTTTGTTTAAGTCATCCAGACTGAATGTTGATATGTGGATTGACTGGGAACAGTTTATCTCATGGGGCGACACAGTGCCGGAAAGATTTACTGCCGGCATTTCCGGAAACCTGATGCTTACCAATGGTAATAGCAGTATTGATATAAATATTCCTTTTCATGTTGTTGCCGAACATCAGAGCGGACAGATTAGCGATTATACTGATCCTGATTACTCAATGGCTAATATGGTTGTTGGACTGGATGCCGGTGTTTATTCCGAAGGTGATTTTGTGAAAAAAGTTTGGATGAAAGGGTACTATGTTGGTTTTTCCCAGTTTGCCGGCACTCTTGATCTGGGATTTGAGTCGGGTCATGCATTTTATCCCAATGTGGGAATTGATTATAAGTACGGGCAGTTTATGCTGGGATACTGGTATGCAGATGATTTTTATTCTTTAAAAGGTAATCCGGAGTTTATGTCTCTTTCTGATTTTCAGGAGGGTTTTTATTCAAAATACCGCAAAATGGGGGTGGTTAAAATAACATTCTTCAGAATCTTTAGTGATGAAAATGTAAAGTTGAATGCATGTCTGAACGGGTATTATGACTTCCCGGCTAATCAATTTGATTATTCTTACGGCCTAAGCCTTATTTATACTCCGAACTTTCGCATAGCTAAGCTGAAGAGCTGGTAAAAACTTACGGCTCTGTTGTAAATCTCCACGGTTTTTTGCTCCATACAGGACCTGCATAATCAATTCCTATACGTGGTGAAGCTTTATGCTTAATATTACCTCTTTCACCTTCTTCTATCCATATTCTATCCGATGTAAGAAGGTCTTCACCATAAAATGATTTGTCGAGTTTTAAGAGTTTTCCAATTCTTCCCGGACCGGGAGCAAGATCTGTACCTCTAATCAAAACAGCCTGCGGATGATTTTTGGGGCCGGTAACAATGTTCAGAAGCCAGTACATCCCGTAGATGAGGTAAACATAAACATAACCACCTCGCCAGTACATCACTTCTGTGCGCGGAGTGCGCCCTTTGCTGGCATGGCAGCCAAGGTCCTCCTCGCCATGGTATGCCTCTGTTTCGGTTATAACGGCCCTGATTTCCGTACCATCCTTAAAACGGCGGACAAGTACTTTGCCGAGTAGTTCTTTTGCCGCGGTTACGGCATCTTTTGAGTAGAAGTCCTTGGTAAGTTTTTTGTTCATGTTTCATAGACACTGTCGGTGTGACTTCCCGTTACGCAGATAGTGTTGGTGAAGGTTCTTCAGTATTCTATCTTATCCGGATTTTCCTCCCACATTTTAAAGGCAATATAAGCTTCGTCGTGAAGAAGTTGTTTGGCTGGAATTGAGCGCTTTTCCAGTGGTAATTCCATCTCCTTGTATATAAACGCATCATCAAAGCCTATTTTGGCCGCATCGGTTTTGGTGTTTCCGTAGTACATTTTCGACAACCGTGCCCAATAGACAGCTCCAAGACACATTGGACAAGGTTCACAGGAAGTATAAATAGTGCATTCGGAAAGATCGAAAGTGCCGAGTTCTTTGGCAGCATTCCTGATAGCCATTATTTCAGCATGAGCAGTGGGGTCGTTATGTGATGTTACGCTATTAGCTCCTTTACCGACTATTTTTCCGTCTTTTACTATTACAGCTCCAAAAGGGCCGCCTCCTTTTTCAACATTCTCAACAGAAAGCTTAATGGCTTCCTTCATAAAATCTTCGTGCGTCATAATTATTGTTTTTAAAATATCCAGTCATCGGATGATTATCTCTGACTTTGCGCAAATTTAAGAATTAGGATTTTTTAATGAACCTTTTTTTAAAAAAATATAAAAACTATTGGCGTTAAATAAAATAAACCTTACTTTTGCGGCCGATTATTATCCGTGCCGAAAGCTGTAATTTAATTGCACCTCAATGCATTACAAACGTTATCAACAACTTAGTGTTGATAACCTAAGTGTTGGGTGGTAGTTATTTTACGCTTTAATAAACTGTTTTTAATAATAAATTAAATTAAGGAAGACTGTGAATACGTTAAGTTACAAAACAATTTCGGCTAACAGCGCTACCGTAAACAAAGAGTGGGTAGTTGTAGATGCTACCGATCAGGTAGTTGGTCGTTTGGCTTCTAAAGTGGCGAAGTTGCTTCGTGGAAAATACAAGCCAAATTTCACTCCCCATGTAGATTGCGGAGACAATGTTATCATTATTAATGCCGACAAAGTGCGTTTGACAGGTAACAAGTGGAACGACAGAGTGTTCTTCTACTACAGTGGATACCCTGGTGGTCGTCATGACCTGACTCCTGCTCAACTGTTTGCCAAAAGTCCTGAGAAACTTTTACAAAGAGCTGTTAAAGGTATGTTACCTAAAAATCGTCTGGGACGCAAACTTTTGAAGAATATGCATGTGTATACCGGACCTGAGCACAAACATGAAGCTCAGAAACCAAAAACTATTGATTTAAACAAGATTAAATAATTATTATGGAAGTAATTAACACCATTGGTAGACGTAAAGAGGCTATTGCACGTGTTTACCTGAAGGATGGCAAAGGCCAGATTACTATTAATAAGCGCGACTTAAAGGAATATTTCCCCGCAGCTACTTTGCAGTATGTGGTGAAACAACCTTTGAACCTTCTTGGTGTAGCTGATAACTACGACATTAAAGTGAACCTTACAGGCGGAGGTTTTAAGGGACAGGCCGAAGCGCTTAGACTTGCTATTGCCAGAGCATTGGTGAAAATTGACGAAGAGAACAAACCAAAACTGAAAGCTGAAGGATTCCTTACACGTGATTCTCGCGTTGTTGAGCGTAAGAAGCCGGGACAACCGAAGGCACGTAAGAAATTCCAGTTTTCTAAACGTTAATATTTATCCGGTGCGTTTAGTATCTAAATCGTTAAGATTTTTCCTGATTCAGGAGAACTACTTAGCGGTTGCCTAAACACAGAATGTAAACGACTTAAAAAAAGAAAAATGCCAAAAGTAACATTTGAAGAATTGTTGAATGCCGGAGTACATTTCGGCCACTTGAAAAGAAAATGGAATCCAGCAATGGCTCCCTATATTTTTATGGAGCGTAACGGTATCCACATTTTCGACCTTCACAAAACAGCTGCTAAAATTGAAGAGGCAGCAAATGCATTAAAACAGATCGCAAAATCGGGACGGAAGATCTTGTTTGTTGCAACTAAAAAACAAGCAAAAGAGATAATCGCTGAAAAGGTTGGCGCAATTAAGATGCCTTATGTTGTTGAACGTTGGCCGGGCGGTATGCTTACCAACTTCCCTACAATTCGTAAGGCTGTTAAGAAGATGACATCTATTGATAAATTGATGGCTGATCCTTCATGGAACAGCTTGTCGAAAAGAGAGAAACTTCAGATTACACGTCAGCGCGCCAAGCTTGAAAAAACACTTGGTAGTATCAAGGACCTGAATCGTCTTCCGGCAGCAATGTTTGTCGTAGACGTAATGAAGGAGCACATTGCCGTTAAGGAAGCTGTTCGTTTGAATATTCCTGTTTTCGGTATCGTTGATACAAACTCTGATCCTTCAAACATTGACTTCGTGATACCAGCTAACGATGATGCCACAAAATCAATCGAGCTTATCGTCGATGTTATGGTAAAAGCAATCGAAGAGGGACTTCAGGAACGTAAGGCAGAGATGAAGAGCGAAGGAGGAAAAGAGAAGAAAGCTGCCAAAGCAAAGAAGGATGAACCTAAGCGTAAGCAGGCAAAAAAAGAAGCTCCTAAAGCTGAGGCAAAAGCGGAAAAACCTGCTGAAGCTGAAAAGGAAGAAAAAAAAGAAGATAAGTAATTTTTATTGATAACAATTAAAAAAGATATATAATGGCTATTACTGCTGCTGATGTAAGCAAATTGAGGAAAATGACCGGTGCCGGTATGATGGACTGTAAAAAAGCCCTTACCGAAGCCGATGGAGATTTCGATAAAGCTGTTGAAATAATTCGTAAAAAAGGTCAGGCAGTTGCAAGTAAGAGAGCTGACCGTGACGCATCTGAAGGTGTTGTTCTTGCCAGAGTAAATGAGGATGCAAAAAGCGGAGCGCTTGTTGTTCTTAACTGCGAAACTGACTTTGTAGCCAAGAACGAAAGTTTTGTAGACCTTACAAGTTCAATTCTTGATGTTGCATTGAAGAATCTTCCTGAGAATCTTGATGCACTTAAAGAACTTGAGCTTAACGGAACAAAGATCAGTGACCTTGTTACTGAGCAGGTAGGTGTTATCGGAGAGAAAATTGAGCTTTCTTTCTATGGTAAAATAAATGCTGAATTCGTTGTTGCATACATTCACCCGGGTAACAAACTTGCTACTTTGGTTGGTTTCAACAAGAGCGGATTCGATGTTCAGGTTGCTAAAGACGTGGCAATGCAGGTTGCTGCTATGAACCCCGTAGCTGTTTCACGCGACAAGGTTCCTGCTGACGTTGTAGAGAAGGAGCTTGAGATTGGTAAAGAGATGGCTCGTAACGAAGGTAAGCCCGAGCAGATGCTTGACAAGATTGCCCAGGGTCGTTTGAATAAATTCTTTAAGGAAAATGTTCTTCTTGAGCAGGCCTTTGTTAAAGATAACAAGCTTACTATTGAGAAGTACCTTAAGGGAGTTGATAAAGACCTTACTGTTACAGAATTCATTCGTTTCTCATTGAGTAACTAAGAATATTTTAAGATATAGATAAAAAAGGGGACTGTTCAGTCCCCTTTTTTTGATTTAAAAAATTAAATTTACAGGCCTGACGTTTTTTTAACGTATCAGGCCTAAATTGTTATTACGATGAAATACAAACGAATTTTATTGAAGCTTAGCGGAGAGTCTCTGATGGGAGAGCAGGGGCATGGTATAGATCCGAAACGTCTTAATGACTATGCGGAGCAGATAAAAGATATAACCGGTATGGGAGTTCAAACCGGGATAGTTATCGGAGGTGGTAACATATTTCGAGGACTAAGCGGGGCTTCAAAAGGTTTTGATCGCTACAAGGGCGACCAGATGGGAATGCTGGCTACTGTAATAAATGCACTTGCATTAAGCTCGGCATTAGAAAACATAGGTGTGAAGGCAAGGGTTCTTTCGGCAATCAGGATGGAGCCGATAGGAGAGCTTTATTCAAAACCCAAAGCAATAGCAGCCCTTGAGAATGGTGAAGTGGTGATTTTTTCTGCAGGAACTGGCAATCCGTACTTTACAACAGATACCGGATCGTCGCTTCGTGCTATTGAGATAGAGGCCGACGCAATGCTTAAAGGAACCCGTGTGGATGGTGTTTACACTGCCGATCCGGAAAAGGATCCCAATGCCGTGAAATTTGATGAGATAACATACGATGAGATTTACAACCGTGGTCTGAAGGTTATGGACCTTACTGCAACTACAATGTGTAAGGAAAATAATATGCCGATAGTTGTTTTCGATATGGATACTTACGGTAACCTGAAGAAGGTTGTGTCAGGCGAGAATATCGGAACTGTGGTGAAAGTGTAAGTCTTATCCCCTTTTATGAGGATGTCCAAAAAGTAAAAAATGACGTCATTGCGAGGAGAGACGACGAAGCAATCTATAGATTATCAGTATTTGTGAATTTAGAGATTCCTTCATTTCATTCGGAATGACGACTTTTTGGACATCCTAAAGGATGTGTAGTCTTGGTTTATAGGGAGTTTAACTATGGGGCTGAGGAAGTTTGGAATTATTTCAAACTAACAGGTGAAATAGAGAGATGTTTAATACAGCTATTAATACGCGGGAGCAATATGATGAGTATTGCAAAATTATTGAAGAGCTGCTTATTAAAGAAGATAAGCAGTTGGAGGAAGTAATAGAGCTTTTGACCCTGTTGATCGAGAATTGAGATGGTGAAAACAGTGTTAATTATGAAGTTGAGGATACTGTTAAGATTTTAAAAGCATTATTGGAAGATCCTAGGTTAAAGGAAAAAGACCTGACAGAGATATTTGGGTTATCAAAAGGAACTATTTCAAAGATACTCAACTATCATAAAGAAATGTCGAAAGAAACCATCAGGAAGCTATCGCAATATTTTAGGCTTTCACAGAATGTGTTTAATCGTCCTTACAACCTTGTGGCAGTACAGGAGGAGAAGTATCATACAAAAAATAATAATTAAGATCTCATAAATTTAACTTTAAGAAAGAAACTTATGACAGAAAAGAAGAACATCTTTACGAAATTCCCGAAGGCATTCTGGGTAGCCAACACAATGGAGTTGTTTGAGCGATGGGCCTGGTATGGAATGTTTGCAGTTTTAGCACTTTATATCACAGGCTCTACAGATGAAGGAGCTCTAGGCTTTTCACAAAGTCAGAAGGGAAATATAATGGGGCCGGTAACTGCAATTCTTTATCTTTTACCACTGATAACCGGTGCGCTTGCCGACCGTCTGGGGTATAAAAAGGTCCTGATATTTGCGTATCTGGTACTGTCATCAGGTTATTATCTGATGGGGTCGGTACACTCGTATGGACTTTTCTATTTTGCATTTTTATGGGTTGCCCTTGGTGCTGCACTGTTTAAGCCTATAATTTCTGCAACTGTTGCCAAAACAACCAATGAAGAAACATCTTCTATTGGTTTTGGTATTTTTTATATGATAGTTAATATTGGCGGTTTTGTGGGGCCGTTGTTCTCTTCAAAGCTTCGTGATGCCTACGGATGGAAGATTGTTTTCATAATGGCAGCATCAGCCATAATAGTAAACCTGTTTCTCGTATTGTTCTTTTATAAAGAGCCTGACAGGGAGAAGACTTCGGATACTCTCGGACAGGCAATCGGAAAGTCATTAAGGAATATCGGAGAAGCATTGATGGATATTCGTCTTGTGCTGTTCCTGATTATCATGGTTGGTTTCTGGACTATGTTTAATCAGCTTTTTTACACCCTGCCTAATTTTATTGATCAATGGGTGGATACAACTATTATTTACAAATGGCTTGAAGGTATAAGTCCTTCTCTTGCTGCTGCAATAGGAACAAGCAAAGGTACAATTGCTCCTGAAATGATGGTTAATCTTGATGCCGGTGCTATTATCCTGTTTCAGGTATTGATATCTACACTTGTGATGAAATTCAAGCCGCTTAATGCGATTATGTCCGGTATTATTGTTAATGCTATAGGTATTGGTATCGCATTCGGTACAGGTAATGGTTTTTATGTGATTGTCGGTATCTTTATTTTTGCCATAGGTGAAATGTCTAGCTCGCCTAAATTTACCGAGTATATTGGCCGTATTGCACCGAAGAACAAGGAGGCACTGTATATGGGTACATCTTTCCTGCCTGTTGCCGCAGGAAATCTTATTGCCGGATACTTGTCCGGAGAATTTTATGAGAAATGGTCAGATAAGATATCGCTACTTCAAAAAGAGGTTGCAAAACGGGGACTCGAAATTCAGAACATTGGAGAAGGATTTACACAAAATGATTATGTGAAAAAGGCTTGTGAATTAATGGGAATGAATGAGCATGATCTGACACAATATCTGTGGAATACATATCATCCGTCGAAAATATGGATGGTGTTCAGTGCTATTGGTGTTGTTACAGTGATTGCATTGTTCCTGTATGATAAATTCCTGTTGAAGACAAACAAGAAATAGCTGTTTGTTAAAAGAGGATGTTTACATCGTTGTAAATTCCGTTTTACGGGATGAAGGAATCCCCGGCAAGTGAGAGGCTGCCTGATCGACTCGGTCAGGCATGCCTGTCTGAATGGATTTTCCAGGCAGGCTTCTTCATTCACGCTCATCGCAGTGACGTGTATATTCCGTCATTTACTCGTTGTGCCACAAGAATTGTGGTGAATTCTTGCAATGACGTTAAGATTATACTTTTTGGACATCCTTCATGTTCGCTTGAGCAAATTGCGATTATGGTATATACTCTGTCGTATTAAAATAGTTATCATTATACCCGGAATGACTACATTCAGGACATCTACATTATCTCAAAACATATCAGTATGTATGGTAGGTTGAAACATTTAAGTCCCGGAGTTAAATTGTTGGTGTTGTTTATAATGATGCTGGCAGCTCTGGTTTTGTTTTATCTTATTGCCGGTATAATTTTCATGGCAAGCTATTGTACGTTTCAGCCTGATAAGGAAATTATATTGTCAGATGTAAAGATGCTTAAGGTACTTCAACTGATTCAGTCAGTTCTTGTATTTGTATTACCTTCGGTTGTAGCAGCAATATTGTTTTTGCCCTCATCTTTCAATGAGCTGTTTGGAGAAAAAAAAGTAAATATTAAGATTGTTTTTGCATCAGCTCTTACTCTTATAGTCAGTCAATATTTTATCGGCTGGTCTGGATTCTTTAATGGATGTCTTGCCCTTCCTGAATCTATGAAAGGGATAAGTGACTGGATAATATCTGCGGAAAATGACGCAAAAGCACTTGCACTGAAACTTGTTTTAAGTGACTCCGAATCAGGTTTTCTTTTCAATGTGTTTCTGATTGCTGTATTGCCGGCTATAGGAGAGGAATGGTTATTCAGGGGGCACATTCAGCGGTATTTAAAAGAATGGACAGGTAATGTTCATGTATCAGTATTTATTACTTCGGTTTTGTTTGCTGCATTACATATGCAGTTTCTGACTTTTCTTCCTCGTTTTTTTCTGGGAATGATTCTGGGATATTTGTTTTATTTTGGCGGAAGTCTTTGGTATTCGGTAGCAGGACACTTTACAAACAATTTTCTTGCCTTGTTGTTTATTCGATCAAAAGGTGTCGAAAGTCTTGAAAATGGCCTGGAGATGAATAATATGATTCATTTCTCCTGGGTTATGGTTTTAATCAGCGTTGTAAGTACTCTGGGAATGCTGTTTATTATCAGACGAAATGCGAGAGGGTACAGATGATAGTTATGTTTATCTTGATGCTGTTTCTTTTTCCTGTTTTCGCAACATGTAAACTATTCCGTAAGAAGAGCATTTTTCTCTCTTTTCTTCAGCTTCAAGATTATCAAACTTCTGCTCAACTTCATTCCAGATATGCAGAATAAGGGCATCTGCTTTATCTCTTAATGAAGTTACTTTATCGTGCATTTTTTTAGTTGTTACCTGCAGGTTTTTATGGTTGTTGTAGTAATCAAGAAACTTTTCATACTTTATTTTTACTATTGCAATCGATGGATTATAAATCCGGTTGCCACCAGAAAGCATTCGTTGCTGTTCGCCGTTTATAACTTTTTCGCCCCAGTAAATAAGCTGTTGCTCAGT
Organism: Chlorobiota bacterium; assembly: GCA_013153405.1. Taxonomy (GTDB): domain Bacteria; phylum Bacteroidota; class Bacteroidia; order Bacteroidales; family Marinilabiliaceae; genus JAADEM01. The sequence continues at coordinate 41,572 of JAADEM010000050.1, read as the reverse complement.
ACCCATGTCGGGAACAGATCGTTCATCAGCACTTAGTCCGAAAACTTCACGGGCTTCTGGTTTTATTTCACCACGAATTATACAGAAGTTCAGTACTTGTAAAAAGTGTGATACATACAGGCGTGCCTCTTTAAACTGTTCGTTTAGCAACTTGCCATATTGTGCCTGTTTGTCTTTACTGAAATTGTACTGATCAATAGCCTGTTCAAATAAAGGAAGAAAGGCTTTGAGTTGTAAAAACAGTTTTTGTGAGAATGCCAGGTCCCAGGGACTCATTGATACTCCCTTGTTGTGTGCTGCTTTTAGTGCACGCAACCTGGCCTGATCTGTGTTGGGTAATCGTCTGTATGGCATTGTTTCTGGTTGAGAGGGTGGCTATTCGCAAGCAAAATAATAAAAAATGTAACTATTTGCAAATCATTGGGTAATAAATAGTCCTGAATGCAACTGTTTTTTAGATAGTGTATTACATTCGGATTGACTGTAAATGACAAATTGACACTAATCTACCGTGCAATGTACAATAGGGTACTAAAAACAAAAAACCGGCAGAATATTTCTGCCGGTTTTTAATATCAGTATAATAAATTAAAACTTAATCTTTGAATTTGGCCATTAGATATTCACGATTAAGCCTTGCAATGTTGGTTATTGACACTCCTTTGGGGCATTCAACTTCACAAGCTCCGGTGTTTGTACAGTTACCAAATCCGAGTTCATCCATTTTAGCAACCATTGCTTTTGCTCTGCGTGCTCTTTCAACCTTACCTTGTGGCAGTAAAGCCAGCTGGCTGACTTTAGCAGAAACAAACAGCATTGCTGAACCGTTCTTACAAGCAGCAACACATGCACCACAACCAATGCAGGATGCAGCATCCATAGCCTCATCTGCAGCTTCCTTAGGAATAGGAATAGAGTTGGCATCGGGAACCCCACCTGTACTTACTGAAACATACCCTCCGGCAGCTATTATTTCATCAAATGCATTCCGGTTGACCATAAGGTCTTTAATTACAGGAAAAGCTGCAGAACGCCAGGGTTCAATTGTAACTGTTTCCCCGTCTTTAAACTTGCGCATATGTAATTGGCATGTTGTTATGTCTTCATCCGGTCCGTGAGGGTGTCCGTTAATATACATAGAACACATACCGCAAATTCCTTCACGGCAGTCGTGGTCGAATGCAACCGGCTCTTTTCCTTCCTGGATAAGTTGTTCGTTCAGAACATCCATCATCTCAAGGAAAGAACTGTCGGTAGAAATATTTTTAACCTCGTATGTTTCAAAACGGCCTTTTGCTTTAGGGCCGTCCTGACGCCATACTTTTAATTTGAGATTTATATTTTTTTCCATTTTATCTTCTGTTTAATAATTGAACTAACCCGATTGATTATTTGTAGTTACGTTGTTTAAGCTCTACGTACTCAAACTTAAGAGTTTCTTTGTGCATAACCGGTTCTTTATCGTCTCCCTTATATTCCCAGCAGGATACATATGCAAACTCATCGTCACGGCGCAATGCTTCACCCTCTTTTGTCTGATATTCTTCACGGAAGTGTCCGCCGCAGCTTTCCTCCCTGTTGAGAGCATCACGTGCCATAAGTTCACCTATTTCGATGAAATCGGCCAGACGTCCGGCTTTTTCAAGTTCAAGGTTAATTCCCTCAAGTTTGCCGGGTATACGAACGTTAGTCCAGAACTCTTTCTTTATCTCTAGTATTCTGTCAAGAGCTTTCTGCAGTCCCTCTTTGTTACGGGCCATTCCTACAAAATCCCACATTACATGGCCAAGTTCTTTATGTATGTGGTCTACGGAATATTTTCCGTTAATGCTTAATAACTTCTTAAATCTATCTTTAACTTTCTTTTCTTTTTCTTCGAATTCAGGAAGGTCTGTGCTCATTCTCGGAGTACGGATGTCATCAGCAAGGTAGTTTTGGATAGTGTATGGTAAAACAAAATATCCGTCGGCCAGTCCCTGCATAAGCGCTGAAGCACCCAGGCGGTTGGCACCGTGGTCGGAGAAGTTTGCCTCACCTATTGCAAACAATCCCGGAATGTTGGTCTGAAGCTCATAATCTACCCAAAGGCCACCCATGGTATAGTGTATGGCAGGATAAATCATCATTGGAGTTTCATACGGATTTTCATCAACTATTTTTTCATACATCTGGAAAAGGTTACCATAACGTGCTTCTATGGCATCACGGCCAAGACGTTCAATTGCATCTTTAAAATCAAGATAAACTGCAAGTCCTGTAGCACCAACTCCGTAGCCGGCATCACAGCGTTCTTTTGCAGCACGTGATGCAACGTCGCGGGGTACAAGGTTACCGAAAGCCGGATATCTTCTTTCGAGATAGTAATCTCGATCCTCCTCGGCTATTTCGGTTGGCTTGAGTTTTCCTGCACGAATTGCTTCTGCATCCTCTTTCTTTTTCGGTACCCAGATACGGCCATCGTTACGAAGTGATTCAGACATAAGAGTAAGCTTACTTTGGAATTCTCCGTGAACAGGAATACATGTTGGGTGAATCTGTACGAAGGCAGGATTTGCAAAGAAAGCTCCGTTCTGATATGCTTTCCATGCTGCCGAACCATTTGAGCCCATTGCGTTGGTTGAAAGGAAGAATGTGTTTCCGTATCCGCCGGAGGCAATTACTACTGCATGTCCGAAATGACGTTCCAGTTCTCCGGTGATAAGATTACGGGTTATAATACCACGGGCTTTTCCGTCGATAATAACAATTTCTACAAGCTCGGTACGTGTATGCAGTTCAACATTTCCTTCGTGAACCTGACGCATCAGAGCCTGATATGCTCCAAGAAGAAGCTGCTGTCCGGTCTGACCTTTGGCGTAAAATGTACGACTTACCTGAGCACCACCAAAAGAACGGTTTGCCAGATAACCACCATATTCACGAGCAAAGGGAACACCCTGTGCGACACACTGATCGATAATGCTGTTACTAACCTCTGCCAAGCGGTAAACGTTGGCTTCACGTGAACGGTAGTCACCGCCTTTAATTGTATCATAAAACAGACGATAAACAGAGTCGCCGTCGTTAGGATAATTTTTAGCTGCGTTGATACCACCCTGTGCTGCAATTGAGTGTGCACGGCGGGGTGAGTCCTGGATGGTAAAACTTTTTACCTTAAAACCCATTTCTGCGAGTGAAGCTCCTGCAGAAGCTCCTGCAAGACCAGTACCAACAACTATTACATCTAATCTTCTTTTATTGGCCGGATTGACCAATTTCTGATTGTTCTTATAATTAGTCCATTTCTGGGCGAGAGGCCCTTCAGGAATCTTAGAATCTATCTTTGTCATATCAATATGAATTTATTGGCAATTATGATTGAAAAAAGAGGTATTGCAATATTGCAATTAAAGAAAATCCCAAACCGAATATCCAGGCAATTATTGTTCCAATCACAGACCATCTGGTTCTCCATATGGTATTACTGAATCCGATTGTTTGTAATCCCGACCAGAATCCGTGAGAAAGGTGCCATGCCAATCCTATGGAACCGAGTACGTAAACAATAACAACCCATAACATTCCGAAGGTTTGATTAACCAATGCATAGGCATTCTCAACCTCGGTCTCCACACCGGCAATGTCGATGTGTACAGGTGTTAATTCCTTGGTGATTTTAAATTTAACCCAGAATTGGGCGATGTGAACTACCAGAAAAGCAAGTATGGTTGCCCCGAGAATATACATGTTTTTTGATGCCCATGATACATCCGGAGTACTGTTGCCCGAAGCATAACGGTCTTTGCCGCGTGCTTTCTGGTTTTGTAGTGTTAGCAATGATGCATAGAAGATGTGAATGATAAAGCCCAGTGCCAGTATGGGTTCCATTATTTTAATAATGGGGTTTGTGGCCATAAAATGGGCTGCGGCATTAAACATCTCACCACCATCGTTTACCAACAATAATGCGTTGAGGGATAAGTGAATAAATAAGAATGTCACTAAAAAAAGCCCTGTGATACTCATCAGAAGCTTTTTCCCAATTGAAGAACTAAGAAAGTTACTCATAAGGAATTCATTTATTTAATTTATGACTGATTTTGATAAAAGATAACCTCAAAAGTAAATTTGTTTGATCGGTTGAGCAAATAAAAATCATTAAATAGAACTATATTTATAACCATTCTAATTAACGCTAATATCAGTGATGAAAATGTATGATAATTGTCATCTAAATGTGTCTCTTTTTGCACGTAAGCTGCGATTTTCGATATCAGGTGAAGGGCCCTGTGTATTGCTTTTACATGGCTATCTTGAAAGCAGATTGATATGGTCCGGTATAGCTGGAGAGTTAGAAAACTACACTGTAATTGTACCGGAACTACCTGTTTCTGACGACTATTTATTACCCGAAGGAGAGGATATGATCTCATTTACAGCCGATGTAGTACGTACAGTAGCAGGTAATTTTGGATTTGAAAAATGTATTGTGGCAGGAAATTCATTTGGTGGTTATGTTGCATTAGAACTTTCGGAGAGATACCCTGAGTTTGTTGATAAACTGATTCTCATAAGCACTAATCCTTTCAGTGATTCAATTGATAAGAAAGCTTACAGGGAAAGAGAAATTTATCTTGCAAATTCAGGAAAGGTTAAGCATTTATTAAGTTTATTTCTTCACAACCTGAAAGATGATACCATTAGGAAACTGTATTCCGAAATGGTAAAAAAGGTGAGATATGAGAATATTGTGAGTGCGCAGCGTTCCATGATGGCAAGACCTGATAGGAGTGTTCAACTGGAGGCAGCCGGTGATGTGTTGCTAATATATGGTAGGAATGATGATACCATTCCTTTGCAGGCTCTGGAAGAAATGATCAGGAGTAAAGGGGTATCACATTGTGAACTGCCGGGCAATCACTTTATTCTTGCACAACGCAAGGAATATATATTGAACTGCATTAAAAAATTCATTGAAAATAAGCCGGGTAACTAACCGAAACGGCTTATTTCTTCAAGTCGGTTTACATTTAAAATCTCCACTTCTCCGTTCTCTTCTTTTATTATTCCCTGCTGCTTGAACATGTTAATAGTACGTACTGCACTCATAGTTGCCATAGCAGTGAAGTTGGCAAGCTCATTACGGGTCAGTATCATTTTAAATTTTTTGCTTTGGAACACTTGTTTTGAAAGATACAGATATGCACTTGCTATTCTTCCGTTCAATTGTTTATGCGTAAGATTAAACATTTGATTGTAAGCATGAATTGTGCTTTTGTGCGACCGTTGCAGGATACCCAGTGCAAAGTCAGGGTTTAATCCGATCAGTTCTTTAATGTCGTTTACTTCAAAAAGACAAAGTTCGGACGGAACAAGTGTACTTACACTGTACTGATATTTGTTTCTTTCGAAAAGGGATGAAAGACCTATTAGCTGGTTAGGGCCGAATATGTTTATGATAAGGTCCTTGTTGTCATCACTTTCTGATTCAATATATAATTTTACATACCCGTGCTTAATAAATATAATATGAGAAACAAAGGCACCCTGTTTGGCTACTATCTCTTTTTTATTGTATTTCAGGTGTACCCTGTTTTCCGCCAGTTTCCGAAGTTGTTCGTCAGTCAGTCTCTGAAAACAACCGGTCATTTCTCTCGTAAGCTCCTCTTTTCCCGCCTTTTTCATTTTATTTTAAAATAGTGTACCTTTATACTAATTTTACATCCGCAAAAAACCGATTTTATAATTTCTGCTGAATATAGATTTATGTCTACGTTATGGTAGATAAATTTATATCAAAGTGCAAATATATCTAAACTGAGTATCTTATTAAAATTAAATGATAGATAATACTTTTGTGCAATCATTTTTTTAAAGCTGCTTAAAAATATAAGCATTCGTTTAATTAGTTTACTTTCAAGAGTTAAAGAAAGCCAGATGAAAAATTTTATTATTACCTTTTTAATACTGATGGTTGTTTGGGTATTGTTGAACAATACATTTCAGCCTGATATTCTGTTGGTTGGAGCCGTTATAGCTGTGTTTTTAAGTCTTTTTATGTGTAAAAGGTGTGAGCTGTTTCAGGATATGAATTTTACCCCTAAAGGAATATTTTACACAATATGGTTTCTCGGGGTTTTTATGGTGGAGCTGATAAAGTCAAACCTGGATGTAACTAAGCGTGTGCTTAATCCTGCACTGCCGATTAAACCCGGTATTGTAGAAGTAAAAACTAAGCTGAAATCAAAGTTTGCACGTATGCTTCTGGCTAATTCAATTACACTTACTCCGGGAACACTTACTGTGGATGTTGTAGATGATTCATTCTTTATTCACTGGATTGATGTAAAGGATGAGGACATTAAAAGTGCAAGTAAAGAGATAGTTGAAAAATTTGAAAAATATTTGGAGGTAATTTATGGTTAATACAATTTTAGAGGTCGCTGTTGCCATTATTCTGCTGAGCATCGGGCTTACCATGATTCGTTTCGTGAAAGGAAAAACTTCAGTAGACCGGGTGATTGCATTTGATATGATGTCTATTGCTTCTCTGGCTCTTATAGCTATTCTTTCATATGTGACCCAAAGGGAAATCTATCTTGATGTGGCTATTGTCTATGGTCTGTTGGGATTTCTTGCTGTGATAATCATTGCAAAGTATTTGGAAAAGAGTTTATAACGAATTTAATATAGCAATAATGGAAATTTTGGAATTGATTGGAGCAATAACAACCCTGACAGGTTCGCTGATATTGCTTGTGGCATCCATAGGTCTTTTACGAATGCCGGATGTGTATAATCGCCTGCAGGTTGGAACCAAGGCAACAACACTGGGTACTATATTAAGTCTGCTTGGAATTATTCTTATAATGCCCGGATGGTGGGGTAAACTGGTATTGCTCATCTTTTTTGTGATGATGACCAGTCCGGTGTCTTCGCATGTTCTGGCAAGGGCTTCTTACTTTATTAAGATACCCTTTACCGATAAGACAGTTGTTGATAAGTTAAAGGTTAGTGCAAAAGCTCGTAAGGTTGAGTACGAGAAGAAATAATCGCTGTACGTTATTAAATAATAGACAATTTAATCCTTAAGCGGGTTTATATAATTAAAAGATATGGAATTTAAAATTATAACCACATTACTTGGTATTCTGATGCTGGCAATGTCCTTTATTGCTATCTATCATAAAAAAATGATAGTTGCGGTTATTGCCACTGGTGCAGTAGGACTGTTTGCTTCCATTATGTATCTGTTTCTTGCAGCACCTGATGTTGCCATGACCGAAGCAGCAATTGGTAGCGGTTTGTCAACCATCATATTTTTCTACGTCCTGAACAGAATAAGACAAAACGATAAAGAGGGACGTGAAAGTGATGAAATAGATGAGATACCAAATAAGTAATTATCATTAATAAGTAAAATACTCAAATGAAAAAGCTTTTAGTACTATTCATATTGGCAGCCTTCGTAAGTGTGCTTTATCCGCTTTACAGCAGTTTCCACGGAAGTACGGGTCTTACCGAGGTTTCACAGTTTTATGCAAGTAAAGAAAATATAGAAAAAGTAAACTCCCAAAACCTTGTAACTGCTGTCGTTGTAACATACAGGGGACTTGATACACTAGGTGAGGTTACTATTCTTTTCCTTACTGCCGCCATTATTGCTTTCTTTCTGAAAAAGGAATCGGATAAGCGTACCTTGAGAAAGAACAGTGAGATATTTAAAACTGCGGCAAAGCTGTTAATTCCGATAATTACCATGCTTGGTATCTACATATTTATAAACGGACACCTTACACCGGGAGGAGGATTTCAGGGAGGTGCTGTAATTGCTTCTGCTGTTATTCTAATGTTTCTGGCGTTCCCGAATATGGAGTTCAGCCATAAATTTTTCGAATCACTTGAAAGTGTATCCGGACTGGTTTATGTGGGGCTGGCTGCTTTCGGAGCAATCCTGGGACTTGGATTTCTTGATAATGCAATTTTACCTCTGGGAAAATTCGGTGAGTTATTCAGTGCAGGGGCTATTCCGGTAATTTATTCATTCGTCGGGTTGAAGGTAGGTGCCGAATTGTCGAACATTCTGCATAAGTTTAAATCGGTTCAGGCAGATAATTAAGTAAAAGATTTACAAATGGAATATATAACTATAACTACAGGATTTCTTATCATTCTTGCCGGGCTTTGGGCTATCATGACCCGTAAGAACCTTATCCGTATCATTATCGGTTTCTCATTGTTTGATACAGGTATTCACATTGTAATGGTTTCAATGGCTTTCGTTAAAGGCGGAGTAGCTCCGATACTTGACAAAAAAGAACTGCTTACCGATACTGCTCATAAGATTGTAGACCCTGTTCCGCAGGCGCTAGTTCTTACTGCTATTGTTATTGGACTGGGTGTAACAGCTCTTATGCTTGCATATGCCATGAGACTTCATCAGGAGAAGAAATCACTCGACATTGAGAGTTTCAAAGACCTGAAATGGTAATTTGATGTAAGATATTCGGATTTGGAAGAAACAATAAAAGGATTAAACAAATAAACATTATAAAATGATCTCACCTATTCATATACTAACCATTGGTCTTGGCGGTGCCTTTGCCCTCGGGTTTGTTCCCAAAAAGGCAAAAGATGCGGCTGCTGTTTTAATGCTGGCTGCAATAGCTTTGATGGGAGTTTTAACAGGCTCGTGGTTAATCGGGTTGATAAACGGAGAAAGTGCACAACAGATTTTTACGGCAGGATTTAAGCCCCCGTTTTCCATCAATCTTCTGATGGGACTGAACGAGAGTGTTCTTACCACAGCTGTGAACTTTATAGGGCTGTTGGGAGGTATATACCTGTACAGGAATCTGAAAGAAGCAGGAAACCATGCTGTGATGGTTTTTCTTATTTTCATTATGGGTTTGAATGTTGTAATAATGACCCGTGATATTTTTAACCTTTTTGTATTCCTCGAAATCGTCAGTATTGCTACTGCCGGTCTTGTTATACTTACCGAATCGGGTAAGTCAATACAGGCAGGTTTTAAATATATGCTTGCAACCGGAATAATTAGCGGAGTATTGCTGTTGGGTATCATTTTCGCATACTACTACAGCGGAACTCTGAATATTGACGGACTTACCGCTGCGAATATTGGTGCCCTTAAGGGTGGAAGTGTAGCACTTCTTTTGATTATGGTGTCAATAATTCTTGAACTAAAATCATTCCCGGCCAACGGATGGGGGCTGGATATTTATGAAGGTTCAAATGCCGGTATCGGAGCAATGCTTTCTGCAGCTACAGCAACTGCAATGTATTTTGTTCTTTCAAAACTTCTCGAAATGGCCGGAAGTGAGTGGAATTACTGGGTAGCACTTATCGGAGCTGTATCATTCGTGGGAAGTAATGTTCTTGCCCTTAAACAAAGAATTGCAAAACGTCTGCTGGGATACTCTTCAATAGGTCAGATAGGATTGTTGATGATCATTCTCGGATTCAAAGATGTTCTCGGTGATAATACTCCTTACGTTGCATTCGGAATTCTGTTCTCACACTACTTTGCCAAAGCGGGTCTTTTCTGGCTGGCCGGTATCGTGAAACAAAATGATATTGCGAATTGGGCTGTTATACGCAAAAAGCCTTACTTCCTGTTCCTGATGGGAACTTTCATTTTCGCATTGATAGGATTCCCACCGTTCCCCTCTTTCTTTGCAAAGTGGGAGCTTGTGATGGAGCTAGTTAACACAGGAAATCTTCCATGGGTTGTTGCTATCCTTTTCGGCTCAATGATGGAAGCTGTTTATTTATTCCGCTGGTTTGGATATGCTATCAAAGGTGAGAATGAGAATATCGAAGACTTCAAAATAGAATGGAATAAAATACTTCCCGTTGGTATTGTGGCTATCGCCCTTTACGTAACAGGATATTTCACATCTCAACATACAGATGCAGGAGCTGCAATCAACTGGATACCGTTGTTTTTCGTAGCAGCAATCTTCATTCTTGATTTCCTTCCTGTATTTATTAAGAACACTATTGCCATTATAGGAATGGCATTCTATTTCTATACTATTTATCCTGATCTTGATAATCTTCGTCTTGTTTTCGAAGCAATTTTCATGATCGGAGGTATTCTTACCCTGATTGCAGGTTATGCATACAAGGGAACACGTCCAGGATTTTATCCGGTTGCTCTTCTGATGTACGCAGGACTTACCACCATCATTGAAGCACAGAACACTCTTCAGTTCTTCTTTGGCTGGGAGCTGATGACTGCAGGTTCTTACTTCCTCATCATTCGCGGTAAGCGTTCAATGCCTCACGGACTAAGTTATATGCTCTTCTCAGTAGGCGGTGCTTATGCTTTGCTGATGGGATTAGGAATGGCTTTTGCAGGTCAGGGGTCTTACGATATGAGCATTATCAACTCTATTTCATACATTCCTTACTGGGCATACGGTCTGCTAATCGTTGGTTTCCTTACCAAGACTGCTGCACTCGGATTACACATCTGGCTGCCGGGAGCTCACGGTGAGGCCGAAAGTGATGTTTCACCTATGGTATCTGCCATTCTGCTTAAAGCGGGTGTTTTCGGAATTGTTCTTACTCTTATTGGAATGGGTGGCGAAAACAATGCCTATCCCTGGCTGCCTTACGCACTCGGATGGCTTGGTGCTATCACGGCCTTTTCTGGTAACCTTATGGCAGTATTCCAGGAGGATGCTAAGAGGTTGTTGGCTTACTCTTCTATCGGTCAGTTGGGATACATCGTTCTTGGTTTTGCAATGATGTCTCACCTCGGATGGCTCGGCGGTTTCTCGTATGTAGTGAACCACTTCCTTTACAAGGCAGTTCTGTTCTTAACAATTGGTGCTGTTGTGCTTCGTGTTAAGACACACAATATGTACGAAATGGGAGGACTTATCAAGCGTATGCCTCTTGCATTTACAGCCGTGATGATCGGTATCATTGCACTTTCAGGTGTTCCGCCGTTGTCAGGATTTGCAGGGAAATGGCTTTTCTACAATGCGATTCTTGAAAAAGGCTGGTACTTGCAGGGAGCTATAATGTTCTTCTCGGGAGGTATTGCATTCATGTATCTGTGGAGACTGATTCATACAATTTTCCTTGGTCAACTTAAAGACAATCACCGTAACGTAAAAGAGATATCAATCTGGTTCCTTATACCGATTTATACATTGTTGGCAGGCATTATGGTTTATTCGGTTAAACCGCAATGGGTACTTCAACCGCTTGGAGACATCGTGGCACAGTGGTTTCCGGACGGACAACTTACCTGGGACGGAGGAACAGCATTTACTAAATACGGACATTGGGCAGGAACAGCTGTTGCTGTTACCATCATTGCCGCATTCCTTGTGGTAACTGCACTGTTGATGATTTCAACACGCAAGGCGCATAAAGTAAAACAGTTTGATATTACATATTCAGGAGAACGTCCTGAACGTCCTGAAACAACTCATGTGGCATACAATGTATTCGAAGGTCTTTATCAGGCTATGTGGGTTGCTACAATTCCGCTTGTTGAAAAGTGGTGGAACAAAGTGTCAGACTTCCTGCACGATACTGCTGGTATAGTACGACGAATTTACAGCGGAAACGGACAGTCTTATGTTATACATATTGTGTTGTTTATTATAGTAACTTATTTCGTAATAATAGGAGGATAATTTAAATGACTATCGCAAAATTAGGATATACACTCCTCGGTCTGTTCATTGTTTGGAACTGGGGTTTCTTGATGGGTGCAATTTTTCGTAAGATTGGTGCTCGTGTATCAGGACGTATCGGCATCCCGTTTTATCAGCCGTGGATAAATTTTTTCAAAAGTGTTGGTGTTCGTACTACTATCACTCATGGTGTTATGTATTATCTTGGACCTGTTTTCCGTCTTACCGGAGGTATTGGTCTGTTGTTTTTCATGCCTTTGATTTACACAGGTGACCCTAATGGAATGTGGACTAACTTCTCATTCGAAGGCGACCTGATACTTATACTTTACTTTCAACTGTTCGGAATGCTTGGAATGGCAATGGGTGCTGGAGAAGGAGGTCATCCGTATTCGGCAATGGGTATTGCCAGAGGGCTGGCGCAACATGCTGCTGTTGAACTGCCTCTTACACTGGCGATTCTTTCAATAGCTATTCAGTATGATACATTTTCAATGTACAAAATCGTTGAAGCTCAACAGGGTGGTTTCCAGAACTGGGTACTTTTTACTAATCCGTTTGCAGCAGGTGCAATAATTCTTGCAATGCTTGGTGCAATGGGACACTCTCCCTTTAACCTTGTTAAAGCTCCTAACGAGATCCTTATCGGTCCTGCAACCGAATACGAAGGAACTTATCTTGGTTTCATGCAGAGTGCCGGAAGTATCCTTCATGTGATGGAGGCTGTATTGTTCATGAACCTTGTGTTCGGTGGAGCAACAAGCTGGCCTGAACTGATAGTAAAAACATTCCTGATATATTTCTGGTCGGTTTTTGTAGGAATGGTATTCCCGCGTTACAAGATCGAACAGTCGATTACATGGTTCTTTAAAGTTCCGCTGGTATTAGGAGTATTGGCAATAATAGTTTTTAGTTTCTAAAAAGATATAAAATGTCTGAAAAAGATATGAACTCGAAGGTGAGCGAAATGCTGGCACGTTCCGAAGCAAATGCTAAGAACTCAGGAAAGAAGTTTGTTCGCCCAGAAGATGAAGAGAGAGAAGTGGTTGCCCCCGACGGCTCTATCATAAAAGTTAATCCTATTTATGATTATTTCAGCGGAGCCCGTCCCGAGGAGGAGAAGCCGCGGAATGGTATCGTAGAGAAGTTCCTTAACTGGGCACGTGCCGAGAGTATATGGGTGTTGGGATTCGGAACAGGTTGCGGTAGTATTGAGATTCCTCCTCTTGTAACACCTCGTTTCGATATGTTCCGTTTTGGTGTTCAGATGAGACCTACACCAAGGCAATCAAATGCATTCATAATCTCAGGTTATCTGTCGGTAAAAACGCTTAAAAGAGTTATCAGAACTTATGAGCAGATGCCGTCGCCAAAGTACGTGCTTGCACTTGGTTCATGTACAATAAACGGAGGTATGTACTACGATAGTTACAGTACAATAAATCGTCTTGATCATTATATTCCTGTTGATGTTTACATTGCAGGTTGTATGCCTCGTCCCGAAGCGCTTCTTGCAGGTTTTGGCAAGCTGAAAGAGCTTATTAAAGCCGGTAAAGCGGAGAAAGCTAATGAATATGCAAGAAATTTCGACTGGTACAAAGCGAACCAGAAGAAAATAGTTAAGGACTGGAACATGCCGGATTACAACTGGTAAACATCACTCCCGGTCTCCCCTGCTAGGGGAGTAGAAAGGAGCTAAAAAGAATGTCTGTAAAAATTAAAATATAACCCGTTATTCTCCCCCTATCAGGGGAAGTTAAAGGGGGTAAAAGTTTAGAGACCAATGAACGAAATATTAGACAAAATAAAGCAGAAGTACAATGCAGAGGATGTGACCGTTCAGCGCGAACGTCTGGCTTTTGTTACTGTTGCAAAAGACCTTGCAATTGATGCCGTAACATGGCTTCGGGATTACGAAGGCTTTTCCCACTTTGTGATGATGAGTTGTGTGGACTGGATGGAAGAAGGTAAATTTCAGTTGTTATATCTGTTGCACAATCCAGATACTAAAATCGACATAGGTGTTAAAACATATATCGATCGCGAAAATCCTGTTATGGAGAGCGCACATCATTTATGGAAACAGATATGGACTTATCAACGGGAACTTCATGAGGCATTTGGAATTGATTTCCCGGGAAGCCCGAGAGTAGATGAAAATTTTGTTCTCGAAGGTTGGGATGATATTCCTCATATGCGTCGAGAGTTTAATACTAAAGAATATTCGGAAAAGACATACTTCCCGCGTCCGGGTAGAAAAACATATGACCCGGCAACATATATGCAGGAGAAACTTTATCCGAATCAACCGGTAACAGCAAAAAGAAAAGACAATGATAAATAAGTTTTTAGGATTTGAGCCAGATGAAAGCAAACTGCCCTCGAAAAGAGCAAAGATTGGGGCGGAAATTGACCTGTCATCGCAAAAATATCAGAAGATATGGCTTGGGCCTAACCACCCGGGTGTTACCGGTAACATGGCTATGGAGCTATGGGTTGAAGGTAACACTGTTGTAAAAGCCAAAACTCATGTTGGATATCTGCACCGTGGTTTTGAGAAGCTCATTGAGCGACGCCTTTATGTTCAGGGGTTTCCTACGAGTATTCGTATGTGTGTGGCCGAGCCTGACACTAACGAGTATCTGATTGCTACATGTACAGAGCAGCTTTCTGGATATGACAAAGAAGTGCCGGAAATGGCAAAATGGCTCAGAATGCTTTCGCTTGAGATGGCACGTCTGCAGGGTTTGCTTCGTGGTGTTCCGGGTCAGGGGGGTACTTTTGCTCTCGGACTAGGAGTTCAATGGGGTGTTTATCTGCGTGACCTTATTCTTGACCGTTTCGAAGAATTAACTGGAGGCCGTGTATATCACATGTACATCATTCCAGGAGGCGTTCGAGGATTACTTCCTGACGGATTCAAAGCCCGCCTCGAGGATAATCTTAAAGAGATTGACGATTTCATTGTCCGCATTAAAAAACTTATGTTCCATAATGCCGTGTTCAAGAAAAGAGCAATAGGACTTGGGGTTATTACTCCTGAAATGGTTGATAAATACGGTATAGTTGGAACTACAGCCCGTGCTTCAGGTGTTAAGCGGGATGTGCGAAAGGATGATCCGTATTTGTACTATGATCAGCTTGATTTTGATCCTCCCACAGATACCGATGGTGATGTTTATGCCCGAACATGGGTGCGTTGGCAGGAACTTATACAGACAGTCGACCTTCTTCGCCAGATAATGGCCAAGATGCCAGAGAAAGGAGATATCAGAGCAAACATGCCAAATGTACTTCACTGGAGGATACCTAAAGGAGAAACTTATGTTCGTCTTGAAAGTGGCCGGGGTGAATACGGAATGTACTATGTAACCGACGGAAGTGATAAGCCTCGTCGTGTAAATCTTCGCGGACCAAGTTACACCCACGGAGTTGCATTGCTTGAAGATATGCTTGTTGGTGCTGATGTTGCAGATGTACACGCATTAATGGTTTCATTGCAAACCTGTCCTCCGGAAATTGAGAGATAATTTCTCGTAATGAAGAATTTTTGAGTAAAAAATAACAGACATATTGTTATAAAAAAAGATACCCTGCTCTCCTAAAATGGAGTTGAAGGGGGGTAAAAATCACTAAATATGAACTTAAAAGATATATTAACGCCTTTTACGGCCTGGTCCAGAGTTGTAAAGGATCCTGTAACGATAAAAGATCCGTTGAGCAGGGAAGGTGCTCCTCGTTACCGCGGTTTCCACGACAATGATGTGGAAACATGTATAGGTTGTGGTACATGTGAGGCAATTTGTGAAAATGAAGCCATCGACCTTGTTCCCGTTGAAGGTATTGAGACTAAAGACGGTGACAGTGGACTCCGTCCGAAGATCGATTACGGACGTTGCTGCTGGTGTGCTCTTTGTGTTGATATCTGTACAACAAACTCTCTCCGTCTGACCAACGAGTTCAAGTGGGTAGATACCGATCCTGATAATTTCCGTTTCATTCCGGGAGTTGATGAGAAGGACTGGTACAAGAAGGAAGAAGGTTGGAGAAAGCCGGAGCCGAACTATCATTTCTATCCGCAGGAGCGTGTTAAGATGGAAGAGCTCGGACCTGAAGAGCGTGGAGATTCATTCATCGAATTCGTTAAAGGTTACTCAAAAGAGCAGGCACAACAAGAGGCAGACCGCTGCGTTGAGTGCGGTATCTGTATTGGAACATGTCCTGCACATATGGGTATTCCTGAATATATCAAAGCAGTACGTAACGACGATATGGAGGAAGGGTTGAAAATTCTTTACGAAACAAACCCGCTTCCCGAAATTTGCGGACGTATCTGTACTCATAAGTGTGAAACAGTTTGTTCTGTTGGTGTTAACGGAGATCCCCTTTCTATTCGCTGGCTTAAGCGTTATATAGCTGACCAGGTTCCTGCTGAGCAGTATCACGAAATTCTTGATACCAAAAAGATATACAAAGACGACAAGAAGGTTGCCATTATCGGTGCCGGTCCTGCCGGACTTTCTGCCGCTTATTACCTTTCATTGCTTGGCCACAACGTTACCATTTTCGAGAAACTGGATAAGCCCGGCGGTATGATGCGCTACGGTATTCCTGAGTATCGTCTTCCTTATGATCAGATAGACAAAGATGTGAATTACATTCTCTCACTTGGTGTTGAGCTTAAAACAAACACAACTGTTGATGAGGAGATGTTTAAAAAATTACAGAAGGATTACGATGCTGTATTTGTAAGTACCGGCCTGCATCTCGGACGTTCAACTCGTATTCCTGGTTCTGATCATGAACATGTTTTTCAGTCAATTGATCTGTTGCGTAAGATTACCGCAGGTGAAGAGATTATGGTTCCTGAGAAAATTGTGGTTATCGGTGGTGGTAATGTTGCCATGGATATCACTCGTTCTCTTGCACGTTTGCAAAGAGCCAAATACGGAAAGGTACAGATTATTACAACATCGCTAGAAAGTGAAGAAGAGATGCCTGCTGACCGCGAAGAGGTTGTTGAAGCTCGTGAAGAAGGTGCAACTATCGATCCGGGATGGGGACCAAAGGAAATTGAAATTGTAGATGGAAAAATAAAAGGTCTGCACGTCGTTAAAGTGCTGTCTGTCTTTGATGAGGATCATAGATTCAATCCTAAATTCGATGAGAACCAGAAGAAATTCTTCGAAGGTGATATGATTGTAGAATCTATTGGACAAGCTCCTGATTTGTCATATATACCAAAAGAGATTGACGAACAACTTGAACGCGGACCTCGTGGCAGATATCTCATTAGCGAGTATAACCAGACTTCTGTAGAATGGTTATTTGCAGGTGGTGATATTGTTGTTGGCCCTGACGTTATTCATGGTATTGCCGACGGACACAAGGCTGCCGTAGGTATAGACAATTACCTTAACTCTAAGAAATAGATAAATAAAAAGTATTTCTTGTAGAAATAAAACACGGGCCGCTTGTTTTAACGAACAAATCGACCCGTGTTTTGTTTTTATTAAGCGAATGTTTTTGGCCTGGTTGGAAGTGTAAATTTATTTTTATACTTTCATAGGAGAAACTTTTTAGAATAATACATAAAAAATACATAATTATGAAAGTAGAAGATATAATGAAGAAAAAGGGTGATTCACCTTTAATCACCGTAGATAAAGATATGAAAGCCATCGAAGCTGTGGCTATTCTCGATGAACATAAAATCGGAGCCTTGATTGTTGTCGACAAGGACGATAATGTTGTTGGAATAGTTTCGGAGCGTGATTTTCTGTATAAAGCTTATAAACAACTTAAGGAAAAAGGTGTAGGATTCTTTTCGGTTGGAGACCTGATGACCTCTGCCGATAAAATGTATGTTGCACAGAAAAGCGATAAGCCGCACGATGTTATGAAGTTAATGCTGAAAAAGAGAATACGTCACGTGCCTATTATGGATGATGGTGTTATAGTCGGAATTATATCAGTAGGCGACCTTCTTGGTTATCTTCTTGAAAAATATGAAGAGGAAGCATTCCTTCTTCGCGAACATATTAAAAATCCAATGGGAATACACGTTTACGGAGATAATAAGTAAAACGCGTAAAAAATATAAAAAGAGACTGTCCGGAACTGTAAAAACACTTACGGTTACATCGGGAAGCACTTAGTTATAGTATTACGAAAATTTAAAAGCAGGCAACATGCTGTGACATGCATAATGATACCGGTTGCCTGTTTTCTGTAATTTGATGAAGGCTTCGTTTGATGTGGTGTGGTGACTTTCCGGACAGTCTCTTTTGTATTTATCTACTTTTGATTGCTTCTATTGTTCCGGTTAATCCATGTTCCCGCTTGTGATTTTTTGATTTGTTTTTACTTCTTTATATCTGCTCGATTAATTCTCCCCCAATTGGTTGTTAAAAAGCGATTGAGTTGCTGAATTAAAGTCTCCTGCAGGGTAACCATTTGGGGTGGATGTAATATTGCTATATTACAGCAGGTGTCTGATTTGCAATTTTATGAGGTGAACTAAAACAATATAAATGGGAAATAAAAACTGTTTGGATTATCCGGTTTTAATTTTTTTTGTGTTTTAAGTGATTATATTAATTCTCTGTTTAAACTTAAAGTCCTAAACAGAAAACCAGGTGAATCTGCTCCGCATTTGGATTCAGAATAAGAGAAGAAGAGAGAGAGATGGAATATTCGCTGGTAATCTCTATTTCTTTTGTTGCGGATATGCCAATGTTTACAAGGTTTAAATCTCCGCTCAGGGTGTAAAGCTTATTGCCGGCACCTGCAAACAGGTCAAACCACTTAAATTCGTAACCTGCTTCTACGTAAATTGCATTATCCAGGTTTACAGCACCATAGTTGGCAGACAGGTGAAAATTGCCTACTGTTTGATTTGCATTGATTTCAAAATAATGATAATCAGAATAGTTAAAATAATTGCCTGTTCGTTCCGGGGCAATGATATCATCCGATATTTTAAGTTCTTCTCCGGGAAAATAATAGTCCGAGACCCCTAATGATAGTCCAAAGTCGAAATCGTAGTAGGCAAACAGGTCAGCTTCGATGCCGGTAGGTGTTGCAACAAATGAATAAGACCCCCAGGCTCCTATTGTGAAGTTGCTGGTTGAGAATTCTAAAGATGGTTGTATGGCCGGAGAGCTTCCAAAATCTAAACCTCTGAATATATACCTGTTTACCAGGTCTGCACTAATGTTGAAAGGAGATTTTTCGTCATTGTCTCCGGCCATGATCGCCGAGGTACTCAATAACAGAATTAAACTAAACAGTAATTTTTTTCTTTTCATGATGATTTTTGTTTTGATTATTAATAATGGCAAAAGTATATAAAAACATCGCGCAAAGCAAGAAAAGTGGGGGGGGGTGATACCAGAAAAAACAAAAAACAGGCGGGTGGAGGAGTGAAAAACAGGGGGGGTATAAAAAGAAAAAATATAAAAAATAGCGATGATGGAGGAAAATGCAGGGGGGGTGGGATGATGTCTGTTATTTTGACGGAGTAGAATATTGTTTCCAGAAATAAATAATTAAACGAAAAAATATTGGAATTGTGATTTTTCATTTGTTCAGAACCAATGTAGTGAGGTATTGAGTAATACCACAGGATTTTAAACCATGACAATGTTGAAATATTTGTTGTTAATTGCCATTTTCCTTTTATACCTTTCTCTGTTTTGTTTTGTTATTTGGGCTATCTTTATTATTTTCAATGAATTCTTACATGTAGTAATTCAATAAAAACGGTGTTGAAAATGAAGATTCTGGTAAAGTTGGTTTTAATTGTTTTTGTGAGTTTGTATGTTTTTTCATCGTGTGAGTCATGTTCCGGCAATCGTGGAAAAAATACTAAAACAATAGTGAGAGAAAAGATTGATACCGTAATTGTTGAGGATACGAAAGAAAAGAAAATCACAAAAGTTATTTACGATACGGTTTTTATTGCTATTGAACCTGATAAAATGAAAGATGAAACGGAAAAGGAAATGACAACAGATCCTTTACCATCGTGGAACGATACACCGTCGAAGCAAGAGATAATAAATTTTGTGAAGGCGGTAACTGACATGAATAGCAGGTTTTATGTTAAACCGGGAGACAGAATTGCAGCTTTTGATCAGGAAGGGACATTGTGGCCAGAAAAACCACTGTATTTTCAGATAGAATTTATGTTTGACAGAATAAAAGAGTTGTGGCCGGAACATCCTGAATGGAAAAAGGACAGACTTGTTAAAGCTGCGTTGGAAAGAGATATTGAAAAGATTCAAAAAGCAGGTAGTGAGGGATTATTCCGGTTATCAACATTAACTCAGGCAAACATGACTGTTGAAGAATATAGTGAAGTTATACTAAACTGGATAAATAAAGCAAAACATCCGGAAACTGGTATGTTGTACAAAGATATGGTTTATAAACCAATGCTAGAGCTTATTGCTTATCTGAAAGATAATGGTTTTAAAGTGTATATTGTTACAGAAAGTGGATTGGGATTTATCAGGCCCTGGGTTAAGCAGGTATATGGTGTACCTGTGGAACAGGTTGTAGGAAGCCGAAGGAGATTGATTTGGAAAAACAAAGATGGTAAACATGTTTTAATGCGCGATAAAGAGATACTTTTTATAAATGATAAGGTGAATAAGGTTATTTCTCTTGAACAGATAGTTGGGAAAAGGCCTGTTCTGGCTTTTGGAAATTCGGATAATGATATTTTCATGTTAAGGTGGACTAACGAAGGAGAAGGCAGACGCCTGGTGGGTTTGATACATCATACAGATGCACAGAGAGAATGGGCGTACGACAAGGATTCTAAAATAGGTCATCTGGAAAAAGGCCTTGATATCGCAGAAGAAAACAACTGGCTGGTTGTGGATATGAAAAAAGACTGGAAATCCATTTATCAGTGATTTCCGTTCAAATAAATTAAAAACTTAATATTATGGTTGCTTTAATTACAGGTTTACTCGGTTTCTTATTTGGTGCCATATTGGTTTATGGAAGACTGAACAAATTTGATACAATCAGCGGTGCTGCCCGTCTGACTGATTTTACTGTTCCTAAAGCTATTGCTGTGACTATTGGTGTCGGGGTAATGTTTCTGGCGCTGGAGATCGGTATCGGCTTGGCAGAATTTCATGTTAAACCGTTTATGACGGGAGGAATAATATTAGGAGGGTTGCTTTTCGGAGCGGGTATGGCAATTTTGGGTTATTGCCCGGGAACACTGTTTGTTTCTGCCGGAGAGGGAGCTCTTGATGCAATGGTTGGAATTGTTGGAGGATTATCCGGCGGTGTCGTTTTTACTCTTCTTTTGCCTTCAATAGAGGGTGTTTTGGGACCCGATCTTGGAAAACTATCATTGGCATCAATCACCGGAGGCTCCGGTTTTCTGTACGGCTTCCTTGTTATTGTAATCGGGGTGGCATTTATTTCAGTAGCGATGTTTTTGCACAGAAAAGAGAAAACATCAGATATGAGATGGCTTTATTCCGGAATTGCACTGGCTATTCTTAATTCGGTTGTTTTTCTCACTGCCGTTTCAAACCGGCCTATAGGTGCATCTACAGCATTTCCATACCTGGGCGATCGTATTGTCGGATTAACCAATAACAGTTATTTTGAGAAAATAACAAAACCTGGATTATGGGAACTGGTGTTTCTCACCGGAGCTCTTTTGGCAGGTTTTGTGTTTTCTTTGATAAAAAAAGATTTTAAATTCAGAATGATTTATTCCGGATGGAAATATACAAAGGGAGGTTCTGTATATAACAGGGCATTATGGGCATTTGCAGGTGGATTTATACTTGTGTTTGGAGCAAGAATGGCTGGCGGGTGTACCAGTGGCCATATTATCTCGGGAGGAATGCAGTTGGCATTCAGTAGTTTGGTGTTTGCTGTATTTGTCTTTACGGGATTACTTTTGACAGGAAAAGTATTTTATGGTAAGAAACAGAGCCGGGACACAGAATGAAACCGGGGCTGGATAAGATATTGTCTGATACAGTATTCAGGCCTTCTGACGGCCTGGAGTATATGAGGGAGAAGCTGTTTAATTATCTTGTCCTCATAACTATAATTGTGGGAACGATAGCTTTGTTAATGTCAGTTTATGGGTCTGTAAAAGAACATGATTATGTTTTGCTTGCTGTTGATTTAGCCGGTTACTTCCTGATGCTGATCGTTACATTGTGGCATAAAATCCTTTCTTTGAAAAAAAGGATTGTGGCCTTTGTTTTATTGCCTTTGATTTTAGGTATATCTTTTCTTTTGATAGTAGGGCCTGAAGGTGCCGGAGTAATGTACCTTGTGGCATTTAATATGTTGGCTGCAGTATTTTTTGGTATTAGAGGAACAGTTTTCAGTATCATAACCACAATGATCGTTCTTGTGGTTTTGACGATACTGATATTTATGGGCTGTATGCAGGATATGGCTATAAATTTGTACGGAACGAGGCAATTTATTCTTGTTGGTATTAATGTATTGCTTATAAGCTCCATTTCGTTTGTGCTTAGCCTGATTGTAGATAATCTTGATAAGACTGTAAGACATAAAGAGCGTTTGCGTAAGTTTCTGCACGAGAATATTATCCGATTGGCAGAGGCCAAGACTAAAGCCGAAGAATCGGATAAACTTAAAACATCTTTTCTGGCAAACATGAGCCACGAAATAAGAACACCAATGAATGCTGTTCTTGGTTTCTCCGACCTTATTCTTAATCAGCCTGAGATTACTGTAGATGAAGCAAAATATTATGTTAAGACAATCTACGATAGCGGCCAATATCTGATGAATATCATAGAGAATATCTTAGATGTTTCGTTACTTGATACAAAACAACTTAAGATTTATGAACGTGAAGTGTCGCTTCAGAAAGTGTTTGAAGATCTTGAGATGCTTTATACTCCTGTAATTAAGGAATATGAGAATGTTGAGCTTATATTTGAAAGGAATGATAATGATTTGACTATTGTAACTGATGAGCAGAGGTTAAAGCAGGTGTTGATAAACCTTATTAATAATGCATTAAAGTTTACAAAAAAAGGTGAGGTAAGAGTCGGATTCAATGTACATAAAGACGAAGTGGAGTTTTATGTCAAAGATACCGGTGATGGTATCAGTAAAAAAGATCAGCGTAAAATATTTGACAGGTTTGTTAAAGCAAATCGGAATGATATTATTTCGGGAGTTAAAGGAGCTGGTCTGGGGTTGTCTATATCTAAAGGAATTGTTGAAATGCTTGGAGGAAAGATTCATGTTAAATCTAAAAAAGGGGAAGGTTCTGTTTTTTATTTCACACTTCCACGTAATAAAAAATAAAAAATGAAGAAAGTTCTGTTTGTTTTTGCTTTTATGGTGACTTTAGCTTCGTGCAATAACGAAAATGTAAGTCACGAGGATGTTCTGAGGTATGTAGATCCGTTTATCGGAACAGATTTTCACGGGCATACATTTCCAGGGGCTACAGTTCCGTTTGCCATGGTTCAGTTAAGTCCAGATACACATATTCTGGGGTGGGATGCTTCATCCGGATATCACTACCCTGATACTGTTATCTACGGTTTCAGCCATACTCATCTTAGCGGAACCGGCATCGGAGATATGGGAGATGTTCTTCTTTTGCCGTTTTCCGGTGATATAAAAGAGAAGCCGGTAGCACAGTTCAAAAAATCGACAGAGAGAGCAACACCGGGATATTATACCGTTGTTTTGGATAACTACGGTGTAAAAGCAGAGCTTACTTCTACCGAAAGGGTCGGTTATCACAGATATACTTATGAAAATACTGATTCGAGAAGAGTAATGCTGGACCTGGCTCATGTTCTTCAACCCAATTGGGGACACCGTATGGTTGAGAATGAGTTCAGGGTAATTGACAAAACTTCTGTTGAAGGTGTTCAGATAACTTCAGGATGGGCAGCTAAACATGTTATTGCATACCGGATAACATTTTCCGAACCTGTTATGGATATTGAAGCAGTGGAGAATGGAAAAGTTTTGAATGCAAAAGAGTTTAAAACCAAAGAGGCACAGGTCTATTTTACCTTTAAAAACTCTGACCATCCGTTAATTATCAAGGTTGCTTTGTCGCCCGTTGACACTCATGGTGCAGCAATGAATATGGATGTTGAAGCCAGAACGTGGGATTTTGATAAAGTTTACTCACAAGCCCGTGAAAAATGGCAAAAAGCATTGTCAACAATCAGAATTAAAACGAAGGATCAGACAGTGAAAAAGAATTTCTACACTGCACTGTATCATACGATGATTGCTCCCTATACATATCAGGACATAAGCGGACGGTTTCTGGGAATGAATAAAAAAGTTCTTACAGCTCCGAAAAAATATGTTAATCATACGGCTTATTCATTATGGGATACCTACAGGTCGCTGTTACCGTTATTGACAATTGTTCAGCCCGAGAAGGCGAAAGAGTGGTCTGTGAATCTGGTGCAGAAGTACCGTGAAGGCGGAATCCTGCCTAAGTGGCCTCTGGTTTCAAACTATACGGGTACAATGGACGGCTATCCTGCCGTGGCCGTTATTGCTGATGTTATTGCAAAGGGGCTTGTAACAGAACGTTTGAACGATGCACTGGAAGCTGCTGAGCGATCAGGAGTATACCGGCCCGATATTGTTGAGAAGTTCAAGGGGACCAGAGAGTCTGATATAATGACCCGCCATTTTTATTTCAAGGATAAGTATGGTTTTATTCCTGCAGACTCAATCTCAGAGTCGGTTTCGTGGGGACTGGAGATGGCTTACTACGATTGGTGTACTGCACAGATAGCAAAAGCAGCCGGAGATGAGAATGTTTATAATGTTTATATGGAAAAATCGACCTGGTGGAAAAAATACTATGATCCTTCTACCGGTTTGATGAGGGGTAAAATGGCAGATGGATCCTGGCGAACACCTTTCCGTCCGAAGTATTCTAGTCATCAGAAAAGTGATTATGTGGAAGGTACGGCCTGGCAATGGGCATTCTTTGTTCCTCACGATGTGAACGGACTTATTGCCGTCCACGGCTCGAAGAAACAATTTGAGACAATGCTCGACACTCTGTTTACAACAAGCTCGGAAGTGGAGGGGAAAGAAGCTTCCGGTGACATTACCGGGCTGATAGGACAGTATGCCCACGGTAACGAACCAAGTCATCATATGGCGTATCTGTATAACTGGACCGGTTCTCCGTGGAAAACACAACTGTACGTAGACAGTATTCTTTATAATTTTTATCTGCCCGTGCCAGAAGGCATAATTGGAAATGAAGACTGCGGTCAAATGTCAGCCTGGTATGTGTTGAGTGCAATGGGAATTTATCAGGTGAGTCCTGGTAATACGAAATTTACAATCGGTCGTCCTATTGTGGATGAAGCGTTATTGAAAGTTCAGGGCGGTCAGTTCAGAGTGATCGTGAAAAACAATTCGCGCAGAAATAAATTTGTAAAAGAGGTAAAGCTTAATGGTAATAAGCTTGATGATTTGTTCATAGATTATAAAGATATTCGCAAGGGTGGCACTCTAGAGTTTCTTATGACAGACAACCCTGATGAGGCATTTAATCCTTCCCGATAACGTTTGAGTTAGTTACAACAAACTACATTTTTAATCGTTCTATTAACGAACAGGACTTTTGTGTACTGTGATGAAATGATTTTGAAATGGGTATTTTGCGTAAAATAAAACTCTTTGAAATGCTGTTTCTGGCAGGGATTATAACCTTTACATCCTGTTACAAAACAGATCCTGACTTAATTTCAGATGATTTAACCTGGTCTCCAGATTTCTCTTTTGCTGTCGGGACAAACGCTTTTATCCTTTCCGGACATGATACTATTGGTGTTGATATAGGTGATTTTTATACACCTCCGCCTGATATCTGGTATGATACCCTTGAATTTGATCTTTCGGATATGGTGGAGGAAAGAGAAATAATTGATTCTGTAATTTTCAGAATAAATATCACTAATGAGTTTCCAACACAAAGTGAGGTGCATATTTTCTATCCCGAAGAAGGACAGCAACCAAGTTATGACCGTTCTGTTACAGGTGAAGAGCCGATAGAAGTTGCTGCCGGTGAAATTGATGATGAAGGGAAAGTAACAATTCCATCGAAAAAAACTCTTGATGTCCCTCTAAGACAGGAACAAATAGATGATTTAATGACATCGCCGAGGTTGGTAATAAGAACTGTTGTCAGAAATCTTTATATAACTGAACCGGTAAAGCAAAATCTTTTAACATACAGGTTTATTACTCAGCTTGGTGTCAGGGTGAAAATATCTAAGGTTTATGAATAGGGGAGTAAAAATTCTGAGTGTTTTACTGGTGGTTTTCAGCATAAATTTCAATGTGTTTTCACAACAGGATAATACTTTGTTTTTTATGCATGAACTTCCTCAGGCAAACTTTGTGAATCCGGCTGTAGCTGCCACCTGTAAGTTGTTTGTCGGTTTTCCTGCCCTGTCATCAGTTGCTGCAAATTACTCAAATACAGCATTGTCACTTCAGGATGCTCTTGTCAAAAAAGGAGATTCACTATACTGGAATCCGGATAACGTTGTGTCCAATTTACACGGCAAAGAACTTATAACATCTGATGTGAATCTGACACTCTTTACCATGGGATTGCATTTTAAAAGGTATTACTTTACTTTTTCAGTTAATGAACGAGCTACAGTATATAACATGATTCAATCAGAAATGATTGAACTTGCGTGGGAGGGCAATACACGGTTTGCTGGCGATCAGGCTAATGTTTCGGGAACAAGAGTAAATGCCGGAAATTTTCACGAATTTGCCTTTGGTGCATCAACTGATATTAATGACAGGTTCCGACTTGGGGTGAGAACCAAATTTCTGTTCGGACTCGGCAATGTTTATACTCCGAAAACAACAGGCTATATATTTACAGACGAAAATTCATATGCGCTGAATTTACTTCTTTCATCTGAAATCAGAAGCTCGCTTCCTCTGGATGTGGAAGTTGATGAAGATGGTAAGGTTACAGATGTGGATATCAGAGATGATGCTTCTTTCAGTAATTATTTTATGAATTTTCATAATTTTGGTATCGCACTCGATGCAGGGTTTATATTTAAAACTGATGATAAAACAACCATATCAGGGAGTCTGCTCGATTTTGGAGGTATATTCTGGAATACGGAGCTTAATCGGTTTATTTCAGATGGTGTTATTTCTTATGCAGGAACCACTAAGGATACAGAGTTTGATGACCCTGATTATTTTCAGATATTAGTCGACTCACTGGTTGATATTGTTACTCCGGTTCTTGATTCATCGGGTTATATGGGGCCATTGGTGCCTAAAGTATATGTCGGGGCAACACGTGAAATCTCCGGCCATTTAAATGCCGGAGTACTTGTGAGAACTGAGATTTACCGGAACCGTTTACATCCTTCATTGACTCTGTCGGCAAATACTTTTAACTATAAAACTCTGAATGCAAGTATATCCTATACTATTCAGAATGGCGAGTTTACCAATATTGGAGCTGGTATAGGACTAAAAGCCGGACCTGTGCATTTTCATATAATAAGCGATAATATACCCGGTTTTTTTAGGCTCGACAATACCCGAAATCTAAACATAAGGTTTGGGTTAAGCTTTGTTCCTGGTTGTGATGAAAAATTCAAAACAAAATCTTCTTCCAAATCTAAAGACATAAGAGCTATTCCTTGTTATTATAGTCCGTATAAATCGGACAGGAAAAAACCAAGAAAGCGATAATACCTCAGAAATTCGTTTAAATCGTCAATATAGAAATCAACCTTTCTTTCCTTGTTCAACCTGAGTGTAGGAAGTAAAATGCTGTAAAGAAAGTCAAAGTTCAGGTTTTATGTAAGCAAGTATTCCAATGAAGGATGCCGGAACTGTTCTAACAAATTTACTAAAAGTTTTTCGTAAATTTCGATTGAAATGAAAAGCACTGAAAAACAAAAAAGACCTGTCGTTACTGTCGTAATTCCTGTATTTAACAGGAGTGCTGAGTTGGTGCGGGCTGTTAAAAGTGTTTTGTCACAAACTTTCCGGGATTTTGAAATTATAGTGGTTGATGACGGTTCATCAGAGGAGATTGAAGCTGTTTGTGCCGGGTTTGGTGATGAGAGGATAAGGTATTTCAGAATTGAGCATAAAAATGCCAATGCTGCGCGTAACAAGGGCATTGCAGAGGCAAAAGGTGAGTATGTGGCGATGCTCGATGCCGATGATGAGTTCCTGCCCTTTCATCTTGAACGACGATTGAAAAAAATGGGAGATTGGGAATGTGACGGTATTTTTGGTAGTGCCCGTATTTTTGACGGAACTAAAGAAAGAAGAAAGAGAAGCCGCCCTTTGAAAGCAAAGGAATCAATGGCCGACTATCTGCTTACTGATGGTTTTTGTCCTACACCATCGCATTTTTACAGGGCTGCAGCTGTGAAAAGAATACATTGGGATGAGGAGCTGTATCGCAATCAGGATTATGATTTTTCGATAAGGTTTGCCGACAGGTTTGTATTTGTTTGTGATCCACGGGTTACAATCAGGGTACACTGGCATAAGGGGTATAAACGGAAACTTGGAGATGTTCATTTTGCATCACAAAAAAGGTTTATTGAGAAACATAAAGGAAAAATTTCACAGGAGGCACTTGTGAACTTTTATTACTCAATGAGAAAAGAGGCAGAAGAAACCGGAAATATAAGTGCATATGCATTTTACGACAGTGAATTAAAAAAAGCCGCTACCGGAATAAACCTTGTAAAACACCTGTTAAGTGTCCGGTTAAAGGCGGTTGTCAACAGGTTGAAAATGTTGTAAATTTGTAAGGAAATTAAAATATGAAAATGAAAGCACCGCAATTTATAACTGATGAGAAAGGAAATAAGATAAGTGTTATTCTTCCTTTGGATGAATATGAGAAAATACTCGAAGAGCTGGAGGAGCTGGAGGATATTCGTCTTTATGATGAGGCAAAAAAGGAAGATGATGGCGATCGTATTTTACTTTCTGATTATATGAAAAAAAGAAAGAAAGATGCCTGATTATAAGGTATATTTAACAAAGAAAGCCCAAAAGCAATTAGATAAAATTCCGGACAAGGAGGTAGCTTCTGTTCTTGAGAGGATTCAAAATCTGAGCTCAAATCCTCGCCCTTCGGGAGTGAAAAAACTAAAAGGGAGAAACGGATATCGTATACGGCAGGGGAATTACAGAATAATTTATGAAATATTCGATGATATGCTTTTAATTGATGTAATTGCGATAGGGCACAGGAAAGAAATTTACAAATAGATTCGACATTGCAATTTTTTTAAGAGTCCCCATATTCCGCTTGTTTTAACAATAATTTCATCAATACTTTCCGAGTCATTTACTGAAAACCGTTTTAGTTTAAACGGATTTGTGTTGATGGAGTTGTAACCGGCATCAGTTGTCAGGGCATAATCATAACCGGCCTGTTCAACCATTTCAATTTCTCTTTCAGAGTAGTCGCCGTTTGGGTAAGCAAAGCCGCGTATCTTCAATCCGTATTTTTCTTCAAGTTCGGTTTTCGAACCTGAAATTTCTTCAGATGCTTTACTGGAAACACACTGTGGTAATATTGGGTGTGTGCGTGTGTGACTCTGAAAATCGAAAAAAGGGGATCGTTTCATTTCATCGATCTCTTCACGTGACAGGGCTTGCCTTCCGGGATATTCTTTTTCTTCTTCGAAACCGGCATTTCTTAATTTGTTGATTCTTTCTGCGTCAGGGAGTTTTTTAAGCTTGTCGGGGGCAATGTTTTTTTGCAAAAACCAGAAATGCCTGTTTGTGCCTGTGATGGAGGAACAGAGAAAAATCGTTACCGGAATCTGCATTTTTTCGATGACAGGCATAAGCAGGAAATTACCTTTGTGACCATCGTCAAAAGTGAGGATGAGAGATTTTGGCGGTAGTTTTGCTTTTCCTTGCCGGGCTTTCAGGTAATCGTTAAAAGAGATTATGTTGTAATGTTTTTTCCAGTACCTGAATGCCTGTTCTGCTGCACGCACCGACATATCATGCATCATCACTATTGTTACCATGCGGCGTTGAATCAGCTCCCTGAACAGAAACGGGAGGCCGCTGTAACGCAATATTCTGAAAATGGCATTGTTCATTGCTTATCGTCTGTGATGCTGTAAAAGTACGTCTTAAATCTTTCGGCAGTATGTTCAGCCATTACCTTTTTGCGGGCACTCCTGCCTTTCTTCACCAGGACCTCTTCATCTGAAAAAAGCCGGATGATGGCATTTGCTATCTCTTTTGCATCCAGTTGTACCAATTCTCCTTCATCATCCGTTACCAGTTTGCGTGTTTCTCCCACATTACTTGCAATAACGGCATTTTCACAGGCCATTGCCTCAATGAGGGCCTGGCTGGGATAATTTTCGGTTTGTTGTATCGAGATGAATATTTTTGATTTCTGCAGATACTGTTCGGGTTTGGAAACCTTACCCTCGAAAAACACATTGTTTAGACCGTTTTCAGAAACAAAGTGCTTTATCGCTTTTTCTTCCGGACCTGTGCCGAGAATATGAAAACTGATCTCGCTGTTTCTGGGATATGACTTATTAAAAATCTTAACTGCTTCAAGGAAAAGTATCGGGTTTTTCAGCTTAACCAGACGGCCCGAAAAGATCACTTTATTTTGTTTTGGATAAACAGGATAGAAGTTGTCGTAATTGATGAAACTGCAGGGAGATATTGAATAGTTTTCCGGAAAATCCTCCGGCGGCATCAATCCTTTAAGTTCTTCAACAAGGCCGGCAGAAAGAAAATCAACGTGGTCAGCATCACGCAAGATACGGTACTGGCTGTCGAAACGATTCAGGATGTCGCGTTCCAGATGCCATACCAGATTGCTGTTGGCACCGTAAATTACTTTTATAGCTAGTCGTTTAAAAACTTTTCGTCCCCAGATGCCGCTCTGCCAAATGGTGTAAACCGTTTTTATGTTTTTGTTTTTTAGTATGGTTTCCAGCTGTTTTGAGAAAGATGCCTGACTGTAAAGTGTTTTTAAAAAGTATTTTACTTTTCCTAAGTAAGCCCTTACGGGGTTGTGCCCGGGAGTGGCTGCCGGAACAGATGTTGATGAGGCTCTGCCTGTTTTTGTTTTGTCAAACGGGATATCAATGATAACTATCCTTTCGCCGGGTGATAATATCCCTTTTTCAGACATCTGGTCGTAAAGAGTGCGGTTGATCAAAAGGAAGTAATCATTCCGTTCACGGTTTATGTGTCCGAAAAGTGAAACCACTCTCTTCTCGGCACCTCCGTAATTCCCTGATGTATTTATTACAAGAATGGCTTTCATTCGTACAGGTTTAAATGTTCCATTTTTGATGATACATTCTTTAGTCCGTGAATAATACCAAGATAAAAAGCACGGATAAATCTTTTACCTCCTTTACGGGCAAGCCACCTGAGCCGTAACGGCAGCATCACCAACTCATTAGCCACAAACAGGAGAAGTCCGGAGCTGATGCCGTATTTTTTGAAATATCTTATTCTGTTCCGGTTTATGTAATAGTACTCGCGGCACAACCCGTCAATGTTTTTTTCTGACCAATCGTGATAATGCCGGACTACCGCGTTACGTACGGCAGTTATTTTAATGTTTTTGTTCTTTGCCCTGAAACTGTAATCCATCTCTTCGCCGTACATAAAGTTGTCTTCAGTGAATCCGCCGATTGTTTCAAATGTTCTTTTTGTGATAACACAGGCAGTGCCTGAAAAATAGTTTACGGTTTCGCATAAAGGCAGATTTGCCGATGACAGATATTTTTTGTCATCAATATTTTTTATAGTTCCTCTCCTGAAATTTGCTTTAATCCTGAAACTTTGAACAATGCCGGTATCATTATTGCTGTGGCCGTAAAGTATCAACGGTGCAACAATGCCGGTATCCGGATTTTTGGTCAGGAACTCCTGTAATGTTTGAATGAGAGTGGTCTCCGGGCTGGTATCCGTATTGAGTATCAGTACCGCATCAGCACCATCCCGGAATGCTTTATCAAGGTTAAGGTTGTGAGCCGTGCCATACCCTGGGTTTTTTTGCAATAGATGAACGTAAGCGTCAGGGAGCAGCTCTTTTAATAATGCGGCTGAATTGTCACGGCTGTTGTTGTCGGTTACATAGATACAGCAAGGTTTTACGGTCTGGTTTTTCAATGCACTGGCAAGGCGTGGAATAAATTTTTGCTCATTATGCAAAACAAGAGATACTGCTATGTCGATAGGTTTGTTCATTGTTGCAGATCAGATAAGTTGATGCAGGTATTTAATTACCCGGTTTTTCTGTGTTATTATCAGGTATAGCATTATCTGAATATTTCTGGCGTAACCGATAGAATGCAGCAAGCAGTACTCCGGCAAAGAAATTAATGGTAAACCGGTCGTAGGTTATCTCTTTGAAAAGGTAGTTGGGCCTGAAAATAAGGGTCTTGAAAAAGAATGCGAACGAGATGAAGATCATAGCTATCTCCATTCTGTTCTCGGCCAGGAACTCTGTCGATATTTTAGGTTTAAGGAAGCGGTATACCCTTCGCATCACTTTTACTATCTGTACGTAAAACATCAGGTAAACTAGTATTCCAACTATCCCGAAATAAGCAAGATGGCCGGTGACAGGCAGGTCGGATATTTCATAATCCGACTTATCATATTTCAATGAAATATACTTATCGGCCACATCGGCACCTGCACCAAAAAACGGTGATTGCCGTATGATACCCAGATGAGCCGGTACCTGATTCTCGAGCCGTGCCTCTTTTACTCCTGATGTGTAAGGATTGCCTGTTATAAAAAGATATATATCCTTACCAAGCCGGATGGAGTAGTCCAGGTATTGCGGAAACGTAATAAGCAGGGCAATTACCAGCAGGGACGAAAACAGGGCTCCCCTCCTGAACAGTGTCATTACAGGGTAGTTGAAAAGCTTGTACATCAGAAAAAACACAGTGAAGATGTATGCAAAAAGTGATATGTAAACACTTTTGGTTAGGGCAATGATGATGCTTACAAAAACCAGTGATGCTGCAATGTAAAGCAGCTTTTTATACCTGTATGGTATGTTCAGCAGAAAAACGAACAGTGCCAGCGGTATGGTGTAGTCTGCCAGTCCTGTGCTGTACAAGCTGTAACGCATAATTCCTGAGCCCTTGTACCTTTCGAACTGCATTACGGGAAATACCTCAAAGCCGGCAAGCAGTTGGATGAAAAAGATAGTGAAAACCACTACTGTTATTATCACCAGCATATCGACAAAAATGCTCATTTTCCGCTTCGCCATAATGTATACCGGGATGAGTATTATCCATCCGAAAATACTCATCCGCCAACGTATAAGAAAATACCTCACGTATGAATTAAAGTCATTACCGGGCACAATGTAACCGTAAACTATCAGATGATAAAAGAAGAAAACTGCTTCGGCGATCAGTACTGCCTTGAAGAATTTATCTTTCCATAAACCCGATTTATCTACTTTCGGCGACAGTACGGGGAGGAAAACAAGAGGGAAGAACAGGTCCTGAAAATATATGCCGCCCCAGGCTTCCTTGTCAAAGTAAATAGTGAAATAACCTGTCGGGTCGAGAAGCAAAATAAGGAACAGCCAGAAAAAAAAGTCGGGCCACCGGAATGTTGCCCACACAAAAAATGCAGCCAGTAAGATTCCTAATATCGCAATGAGAATACCAGGCATTATCTGAAAAATGTTTTAAAGAGGTTCCTAATTGTTTCAAATTTAATAAATCCCATAAGCTTCAATACCATAAAGCCGGAAAAAATAACCATTAGATGGATTAAGTAAGAGAAATCGTATTTGCGGTATATTTCAAGGAAGGGGATAATTACAGCTAATGCCAAAAGGATAAAATAGGTTATGAATATTTTAATAAAAGGGTAAGGGATGGGAAGGTATCTGTGGGCAACAATAATCTTTATTACCCAGTAAGTGAAGAATGAGATAAAAGTTGCCAGGGCTGCTCCGGTAAAACCGTATGGCGGTATAAGTGCAATGTTAAGAGCAATATTTACCGTTGCCGCTACTGCTGTAATCCAGGTAAAGTGCCAGGTCTTACCCGATATTATTATTCCAGGGCTCATAGTCTGGTACGACTGGGCAGCAATGTGGGAGAAGGTAAGGAACGGAATTGCCAATGCTCCTGCGGTATATTCAGGTGTAGTTATCCAGGGAACCAGGTCTTTCCCGAAAACGGAAAGAACAAGCGACAGCATCAATGATGTGGCAAAGTAATGCTTGAAACCGGTAATTGCTATTTGCTTCGAATTCGGCTTTGCTTTATCCTCTTCCTTGTAAAAGAAATCGAAAAACAGTACGCTGAAGCTCATCTGTACAGCCATGTTCAGCAAAAGGACCGGTTGTGAAAAGGTGTTTCCGATAGAGTACCTGCCAATATCGGTGAGGTTGCTGAAATGAAGAAGAAAAAAACGGTCGGAACTGTCCATTATCCATATGGCAAGTCCGGCCCACATTACCGGAAATCCGAATTTAAAAAGCTTTTTTGCCCATTCAGCCGAAAAATGGTAGTCGTATTTTTTTCGTGAAAAAAACAGGAAGATAAAAAGGATAACAGCAATACTACTGACAAGCTGTGCTGTAAGTGAACCGGTTACACCATACGAGAGCCACACTACAAGGGTGATTCCCAATGCCACATTAATTAGAGATTTAAGTATCGAGCTGTACGAAAAGAGCCAGGGTTTACGGAAATACCTTAAAAGCTTCGACTGTTCGTCCATAAGCAGCGAAACGGGGATGAGCATACTGCTGATGGCAACCGGAATAACATATTCATCGGTGCCGAAAAGAGCTGTGCTCAATTGCTTTGATAAAAGTACGGGAATAAGTGAAGGTATGAATGTGAAAAGCCGGATTACAAAAAGAGTGAATGTAATTTTGCCTCGCTCATTTTTTCCTGCTTTGAAAAAGTAAAATCCTACAGCAGAATCAAGCCCAACTGAAAGAAAGGCAGCTCCGAGCATCGTCATTGTTGCCAATGTTTCGAGTATACCGTACTCATCCACACTTAATGCACGTGTATAGAACGGCAGCAGAAATATACCTATGAATTTTTTTATTCCTCTGCCGAGTCCGTAAACAACAGTGTCTTTTGCAAAATCCTGACTGAATCCCATTTAAGGTTTGGTTGAGTTGAGCTTTTGTACGTTTAATATTGTCTAAAGTACGAAAAAATAAGTAAGTATCTGGTGTTTTTTTTGATTAACGGGAATGTGTTTAAAGGTCGGGTCTTCCGCATTTTAAAACAAAAACATTAAACGCCGTTTTTTTATATCTTTTTTATATATGAAAAATGCCAATAGTTATGAATACCATAAAATATCTACTCACGGCCCTGTTTTTTATTTTAATTTTTAATTCTTTGGTAAATGCACAGGTAGAACAGGATATACTGAAAAAACAAAAGGAAGACAGAGAAAAGTTTGAAAGAGAGAAAAGAAAAGATTTTGATAACTTCAAAAAGCAATACGAAGAAGGGCTCAAAAAGCTGGATAAAGAGTTTAAAGATTATCTGAAGCAGGAGTGGAAGAGGTACGAATTGTTCAAGGCCGAGCAGCTGTACTCGGAGCCGAAACCCGAAACAGTACCGGAATACCGTGAGTCCGTTAAAAAGGAGCCGGAAGAGAAGGATATAGTTCTGCCTGAAAAAGCAGAACCGGCAAAGCTGCCGGATGCAGATAAGCCGCCGGTTCTGTCTCTCCCTGAAGATCCGGGCTTAAATGGCAGTACATATCTTTCATTTGGTTTTTATGGTGCAAATGTTTCGGTTCCGGATGATACCCGTTTCCGGTTTCATTTGGCAGAGGAAATAAATGAAACCACAATATCGGAGGGTTGGGAGGATATGGCCGGTTCGTTTTATAATAATATTCCGGCAATGCTTTTTAACGAAAAAGAACGAATGATGTTGAATGACTGGGGGTATTACCTGCTTGTGAAAGATTATTCGGAGAATGTAAGTAATAACAGGAACGAAAGGGTTTTTGTGCAATGGTTTTTGTTGTTAAAGTCAGGTTTTAAGGTGAAACTCGCCTACGAGAATTCAAATCTGTTTCTTTTACTTCCGTCGTTGAATACAATTTATGAAATGCCGTATTTTATATTCGATGGTTTGCGGTTTTATCTGGTCGAGGGAGAGGTGAATAACATTTATACTTACGAACGTGATTATCCTGAGGCAACAAGGGTGGTGAGTCTGGAACTGGAAAAGCCGGTTTCTGCGGGAAACAGTGTTTTGAGCAATGAATTGTCATTCCGGTTCAATGGTAAAAATTATAACTTAAATATACAGTACAACCGGAATGCAATAGATTTTTATCGTGATTATCCTCTTGCAAATGTTGAGGTTTATTTCGATGCGGCGGTGTCGTCAGTTACAAGAGAGAGTTTAAAGCGTGAGCTGGCGGTTACGGCTGAAATGTCGGAAATAGATGCTGTGTCATTGCTGTTGCATTTTGTGCAAACGGCATTTGAATATGAGACCGACCAGGAGCAGTTTGGCCGGGAGAAGGTATTCTTTCCAGATGAACTGTTTTATTACCCGGCTTCAGACTGTGAGGATCGTGCCGTGTTGTTTTCTTATCTGGTACGTGAACTCACCGGTCTCGACGTTTTAGGTATAGAATATCCGGGTCATATGGCCACGGCTGTCAGATTTCACGGTAATGTGGGCGGTGATTTTATTGTTTACAATGGTAATAAATACATTATTTGTGACCCGACATACATCAATGCTCCCATTGGAGTTACAATGCCTGAATATGCGGTAAGTAAAGTTAAGCCCATTGAGCTGAAAAGAAAAAGCCGCTGACAGAGATGTGTGCAGCGGCTTTCACTAAAATGTTGTTCGGTTAAGACTACAGCCCGAACGCTTCTTTTATATTGTCTACGTAGTCAAGTTTCTCCCATGTGAAAAGCTCAACCTTGAATTCGCGTCTTCCGAAATATGGTGATTCAAATGTTTTTGTCACTGTACGCGGAGTTCTGCCCATATGTCCGTAGGCAGCCGTTTCCTCATAAATAGGGTTGCGGAGCTTTAATCGTTCCTCAATAGCTGCCGGACGAAGGTCGAATATTGTTTTAATCTTTTCAGCAATTTCACCGTGTGACAGATCAACCCTTGCAGTTCCGTAAGTGTTTACGAAAACACCAACCGGCTCAGCCACACCGATAGCGTATGCAAGCTGAACAAGCACTTCGTCAGCGACTCCTGCTGCAACCATATTCTTGGCAATGTGTCGTGCTGCATAAGCAGCCGAGCGGTCTACCTTTGAAGGGTCTTTACCACTGAAAGCTCCACCGCCGTGTGCGCCTTTGCCTCCGTATGTGTCTACAATGATCTTACGACCGGTAAGACCGGTATCACCGTGCGGACCACCTATAACAAATTTACCTGTTGGATTAACATGCAGGATGTAGTTGTCGTCGAAAAGAGCTTGTACGCGTTCCGGCAATGTTTTGATAGTACGCGGAATAAGAATGTTTTTTACATCTTCCTTTATTTTTGCCAGCATCGGCTCGTCGTCGTCAAAGTCGTCGTGTTGAGTTGAAACAACAATGGTATGAACCCGTTTGGGCTGATTGTTGTCACCGTATTCAATAGTGACCTGGCTCTTTGAATCGGGGCGCAGATAGGTCATCTCTTTACCTTCCCGGCGGATGGCTGCAAGCTCTATCAGTAATTTGTGTGATAGTTCCAGAGCTAATGGCATATATTCGTCTGTTTCCTTGCAGGCATAACCAAACATCATACCCTGGTCGCCGGCGCCTTGTTCCATCTTTTCAGCTCTTTCAACACCCTGGTTAATATCTGATGATTGTTCGTGTATTGCCGAGAGTACGCCGCACGAATCACCTTCGAAACGGTATTCTCCTTTTGTATAACCTATTTTGTTGATTACGCCACGCGCAACTTCCTGAACGTCGATGTAAGTATCGGAACGAACCTCTCCGGCAAGCACAACCTGTCCGGTTGTTACTAAAGTTTCACAAGCTACCTTTGAGTTGGCATCAAATGCAAGAAAGTTATCAAGTAATGCGTCTGATATCTGGTCTGCCACCTTATCCGGGTGTCCCTCCGATACAGACTCAGATGTGAATAAATATCCCATAATAAAAATTTTTAGACTGCTTTATAACAAGCAGGAGTTATACATTAATAAGTTGTAGTGAAATATTGAAAGGAGGGTGCTAATTTACATTTTAGCATTTTTTAAAGTGGTTGCAAGCAGCCAAATCCTTCCACTTTTCACTGGTTTTATGTTGCAAATAAAAGCATTTTTTTTGTTATTCAAAAACTTTTCGCGGTGTTTAACGTTACGTTTCCTGTCTGTTTCGGTGATATTTACAGTGCTATTAGCCGCTTTTGTGGTGTAATTATATTTTTAGGAAATTTCACAGCTTTTTCAGAAAAAATATTTGGAGGTAACTAATTTTGATATATCTTTGCACCCGCAATTGAAATTAAAGATAGTTTCATTTGTTTGTGTTGGCCCGTTCGTCTAGGGGTTAGGACGCCAGATTTTCATTCTGGTAACAGGGGTTCGATTCCCCTACGGGCTACTAATTTATTAAGGTAACACTTTATACATAGAAGAGATGGCAAATCATCAGTCAGCAAAGAAGCGAATAAGACAAAGTGAAAAAAGAAGACTTCACAATAAGTATTACGCAAAAACAACACGTAATGCTGTAAAGAAATTGCGTTTGACAACAGAAAAAGAAGTTGCTCAGGAATTATTACCAAAAGTATCTTCTTTGATAGACAAACTTGCAAAAAGAAATATTATTCACAAGAATAAGGCAGCTAACTTAAAATCTAAGTTAACACGCCACGTAAACAAGCTTTCATAAGCTGTTTTTGAGCGGCCCGTTCGTCTAGGGGTTAGGACGCCAGATTTTCATTCTGGTAACAGGGGTTCGATTCCCCTACGGGCTACCTGAGAGCTCTTCCGAAAAGGAAGGGCTTTTTTTGTGCCTTTTTTGAGATGAACACAGAGACACATAGGATATATAGACTGGTGTTGTTAATGTTGTGATTTCAATGCCTTTGTTTGAGATATTTTTGTTTCGTTTTTTTTAGACATTCTCACTCAAAACATTAAGGTTATAATTTTAATTTTCACCCTTTCTGCTTGCCTTTTTTCTTTTACCTTTCTAACTTTTATCTAAAAAAAGTGATGGCAGAGTATGGACATCTGAGTATTAAGGAATGGGCGTTAGAGGACAGACCCAGGGAAAAACTTATTGCAAAAGGTTTACAATCGCTTTCTGATGCTGAGTTGCTTGCGATACTGATTGGTTCGGGAAGTGTAAAGGAAAGTGCTGTTGAACTGGCAAAAAAGATTCTGAAAGACTGTAACAACAACCTGAACGAGTTGGGGAAAAAGACGGTTGCCGAACTGAAAAATTCATATCATGGTATTGGTTATGCCAAGGCAATAACTATTGTTTCTGCACTTGAAATTGGACGGAGGCGTAAATTACAGGATGCTTTTGTGCGTCCTAAAATTACTTCGAGTAATGATGTTTTTGTGTTGATGCAACCATTACTCGGCGATATTGTTCATGAAGAGTTCTGGGTTCTTTTGCTAAACAGATCTAATTTGGTAATTGGTAAATTCAAGGTAAGCCAGGGGGGTGTTTCCGGAACCGTGATAGATGTACGTCTTATCCTTAAACCTGCTATTGAGAATCTTGCGTCTTCCATAATCTTGTGTCATAACCATCCGTCAGGTAATTCTTTACCCAGCGATGCCGACGAGAAGATAACTGATAAAATTGCCTCTTCGGCAGATTTAATGGATATAAAGCTTCTTGATCATATAATTGTCACTGATAAATCTTATTTTAGCTTTGCAGATGAAGGAAGGGTGTGAACGCGATAAGTTAATAACCTGATATGATTGAAGTTTTAAAAAGAATAACTCGCCGTGATTTTATAATGCCTTTTTATCATGCAGTTTCTGATAAGGTACCTGTACATCTTAAGTATCTTTACAGGGTCAGAACCGTTAAACAATTCGAGGATGACCTTGAGTTTCTTTTGCTGCATTACAAGCCGGTTTCAATTGATGACGTATATTCAAGTTTAATAACCAAGGGGAGATATCCAGAAAAATCTTTTCTTCTGACATTTGATGACGGATTAAGAGAGTTTAAAGAGTTTGCTTATCCTGTTATAAAAAAACGGGGAATTCCGGTTGCTTTATTTGTCAATTCCGGATTTGTTGACAATAAGGAGTTGTTTTACAGATTTAAAGCAAGTGTTCTGATCGAAACACTGAGAAACACAAATGTGGAAAGATTCAAATGTATTTATGATTCTCTAATGGTAAATACAGATAAGAGAAATACTGTGATAGATAAAGTAAAGCAGATTGATTTTAAAAATAAAGATATACTTGATCAACTGGCAGGCTGTCTTGGAGTTGATTTTAACGAATATCTTAAGAATAATGCTCCCTATCTTAATGTGGAAGAATTAAAAGAACTGAATGATGACGGAGTTCATGTCGGCGCCCATAGTATAAACCATCCACTTTTCGAGTTGTTGAACGATGAAGAAAGAATGTTTCAAATAAAAGAAAGTGTTGATTTTGTTAAGAATAATTTTAAAAATTCGCTTGCAAGCTTTAGTTTTCCGTTTACAGATTCAGGACTGAGTGCGTCTTTTTTTAGAAACATTTATGATAAGAAAATTGCAGATATTACTTTTGGTACATCCGGAATTAAAAATGAACGTTTTAAGTTTCATTTGCAAAGAATTCCCGTTGAGGAATATGAGGTTAGTATGAAAGATATACTGGCTCGCCAATATTTATATTATTTGTTAAAGGTTCCGTTTTTCAGGAATACAGTAAGAAGGTAAAAAGTATAATTGTGAGTTTGAGGCTTTTAAAGAGAAAAGAGATTGATGATAAAAAATGGGATAGCTGCATTGCAGATTCTGTCAGCTTCAGACATCAGGCTTTAACCTGGCACATGGATATTGTTTTTCCAGGTTGGTATGGGGTGGTTTACAATGATTATGATGCAGTTTTGCCCTTGCCGTTATCAAAAAAGTATGGAGTAAAAGTTATTACACAACCGGTGTTTTGTCAGCAGTTAGGAATTTTTTCGGAGAAAAAATTATCAGACGGAATAATAAATGAGTTTTATAAATATCTGAATCTTACTTTTCCTGTATTGTATAATTTTAATTCATTTAATGCTCCTCAGTTTGTTAAAGGGGTGAAGATAAAGAAGTACCCGAATGTAGAACTTGACCTGAAGCCTGATTATCAGGAACTGTATGGGAGATATTCGAAAAACACAAAACGAAATATTAAAAAGGCAAATAGTATACAGTTATCAGTAACAGAAGTGTCTCCCGATATAGGAATGTTAGAGTTTCATTATCGGAATCTTAAGTTTGAATTTAACGATAAAAAAAAGAGAGCATTTACCCGGATTGTTGAGCGTACAAAGAAAGAAGGTATTTTAAAAACATTTGTGTGCAGAAAAGGGAATGTAATATTATCAACAGCTTTCTTTATTTTGATTAATAATCGATTAACCTTTATAGGGTCATCTTCAACATCTGAAGGATATGATACTGCAGATGTTGAAGATGACCCTATAAAGGTTAATCGAAATATTTGCGGGAAAAGAGATTATTCTGGATTTTGAAGGCTCCAGAACAGAAGGCGTTGCCAGGTTCTACAAAGGTTTTGGAGGTATGGAAACCGGTTATTATCAGGCAACAAATAAAGCATTCAGGCTATATGAGAAACTGATATCCATGTTATAGCTCTATTCCAAGTTTGTTTCTTAGAAGCAT
>JAADEM010000042.1 GCA_013153405.1 Chlorobiota bacterium | reverse complement strand
TTCTTCAAGATTTGATTCTATAAATACTTCAGCAAGTTTGTTTAAAAATTTTATATTCTTGAAATTATTTGTACCGGTAAGCGATAACTGGACAATGGATGAATTCTCATCAGCTTTGTAAATATTAAATCTTGAACGATAGCTTTCAACCAGTGATGAAGGACTGTGAAATTTTATGAAATAGTCGTTGCTTTTATTTGCTGTGCAGTTTTTACAGTATATGGCTAATGAAAA
Organism: Chlorobiota bacterium; assembly: GCA_013153405.1. Lineage (GTDB taxonomy): Bacteria > Bacteroidota > Bacteroidia > Bacteroidales > Marinilabiliaceae > JAADEM01. The sequence continues at coordinate 8,335 of JAADEM010000042.1, read as the reverse complement.
CCACTGTGTTGTTATAATTTCTCCGAAGTTGTAGGTTTTACTGAATTCAGCAGGGCTTGCCGGCCGGCCATAGATGCCTTTTTTATAAATAAAAGTAGGTGTTTCTTCTTTTGTGGAAAATGATAACCGGAATTTTTTATCATTAATTACATTTATATGAATAGGAGTGTTTAGTAATTGTACATGAGTAGAATCGAAATATATAACAAACGGAAAACCCTGGTAAACTTCTGTTACTTTTACTCTGCCCTGTATGTAATAACTTAAATTATAATCAAGACGCTTTATGGTTTTTTCAAACATCTTTCTTGATGAGAGGATAGCTATCTGGTTTTCAATATTGCTGAGTCCCGGTGTTAATCCAAACCCTTGCATCATATCACCTTTGCTGTTTTGACCACCTCTTACTTCTAGCAATAATTTCATCGATGCTTTATACACAGGTATGGTATATCTGTGTATTGACCATACTACCAACAGACTTATTGATATTGAAATTATAAACAGCCACCAGAATTTTAATAAATCAAAAACCAGCTTTTTTAGATCTAAATCAAACATAAAACCGGAAGAACTGTTTCCGGTAGGTTTTAAAACAGGGTTATGGATTGTGTTGTCGGTCATCAACTTGTTGTTATTTGATAAAAGTACTTAAAGTAAGTCCCAGGGCAAGTACGGAAGTTATTATACCAATTGAAAATGACTCTCCAATTCCCCACATTTTTGCCTTCATTGGCCTTACATATAGCAAATCATTGGGGTATATGTAGTAGAATTCTGAGTTTACAATGTTTTTATCTGTAATGTCGATTAAATATGTTTTTTCCCCCTGCAGAGTTTGCCTGACGAGTTTTATCTGTTTTTTCTTACCAAAAGGTCTGATGTCACCAGCCATGGCAAAAGCTTCGAAAATGGTTATTTGGTCTTTATTCATATTAATTACACCCGGATTTCTGACTTCGCCCAGAACAGTGAAAAAGTTTGTTGCCAGTTTAACAATCAAATCAGCTTCTTTAAGAAATGGCTTTAATGCTTTTTTCACAGTGTCTTTTGCCATAAATATGTTGCATCCTTTCAGGTTAATCTTACCTACATAAGGAAAATCAATATTCATGCTGTCATCAATCAGATAATAAAAAAACTTATTGTTTTGTGTGTTGGTACTTCCATTAGTGGTACTTGTTTGATTGAAAAACTCAGATAACTTGGAGTCCGGGGTTCTTACATGGATATAGAGGTAGTCATTGGGTTTCAGAAAATATTTGTCTGTAATTGAAGTATATGGTTTGTATGGGTTTTTGTAATCTTTTTTATTGCTGTGGTCCTGCAGATAAACAGTCTCTTTTTGAGGTATGCAACTTGAAAAGAACACTATAAATAAAATGAAAACCAGAAATCTGTTTTTTGATATATGCAATAACATATTTGTTGTCATATTTAATGAACTTAAAATATCCCTTGCGGGGTTAAGGTTTACGAGTATTCAAAATTAATCTTTTCTTGTGTAATTATTAAAGATTATTATTGTTTTTATACTCTTTATTGGTAAAAATATAACTCACAGAATTAAAATGAAAAAAAATTAAGTATTTTTGTGCAAATCTTAACAGGACGGGCACAATGAATGATTATACTATAAAATTGCTTATTCCGTTTGCTTCCATTATCTCTTTTTTTATGGTTTTTTTCTCTATACCAACCATTTTAAGAGTTGCACATCAGAAGAATCTTTTTGATGAACCGGGGAAAAGAACAGTTCATAAGGTCAGAATACCCACACTTGGAGGTTTGGCTATTTTTATAGGTTTTTTGTTTACCTATTCTCTTTTTGTCGATTGGTTTGAGTTTACGAAGATTCCATTTCTGATTCCCTCATTATTAATAATTTTCGGTATCGGTATAAAAGATGATATTTTGGTTACCGCACCGGTATTAAAACTGTTAGGACAGATTATAGCTTCATTAATAATTGTGGGAATGGGAGACCTAAGGATTACCGATCTGCATGGTTTTTTTGGTTTAGAGATTAATTATCTTGGCAGTGTTGTGCTGTCTGTTTTTCTGATGGTTTTTATAATAAATGGTTTTAATCTGATAGATGGTATCGATGGTTTAGCTGCGATAACAGGGATAATAACTATTGTTTCGTTCGGGATATGGTTTTACATAAATGGAAATTATCATATCCCAATAATGGGGGCTGCACTGGTTGGCGGATTACTGGCGTTTTCTTATTACAATGTGTTTTCGAAACACCAAAAAATCTTTATGGGAGATACCGGATCTCTGATGTTGGGTTTCTTGCTGGCGGTTGTTGCTATTCATTTTTCCGAGTTTACCATAACTAAAGATCATCCATTTCATAAATACACAATGAATTCAGGACCTGCTGTAGCTTTAGCAATTTTGGTTGTTCCTGTAATTGATACCACCCGAGTGTTTTTTCTCAGGATATCACAAGGTAAGTCGCCATTTACAGCCGATAAGAATCATATTCATCACCGGATGCTGGCATTAGGATTTTCACATATTCAAACCAGTCTGATTATCGGAGGTATAAATATTGCCTTTGTTATTCTAGGTTATTCATTAAGAAACCTCGGGATGTTAAAACTTACTCTTCTGATTTTGATTCTTGGGTTGTTTATTGCTTATGTTCCGTCTCTTTTCCTGTACCTGAAGAGAAAAGATGTTGTTAAACGGTTAAATTCTATAAATAAGCATAAAACGCTTTTGGACTAAAAAGGTGATGTTCGGTGTATATATTTTCCGGTAAGGTTTTTCCGGTGAAATATTTCTCCGTCATAAACCATTACTCCGTTTATGAAAACGAAATGAGATTTGCCCCGTAACTTAAAAGATGTGTTGTCTTTGCTTAGGTTTTGAGGAAGTGAACAGTATAGATTTCTGTCAACTTCAGGATCCCAGATTACGATATCCGCATCAGAACCCGGGAGAATGGCTCCTTTTAGGGGGTATAATCCGGTTATTTTAGCAGGCTTTTCTGAAATCAGGTTGCAAAAGTCGGTTATATCAATATTTCCGTTTGCAACTCCGGCTGTGTATAAAACAGATAATGCATTTTTAATGACAAAATATTTATCTGGACGATTAAATACCTGCTCGTTTCTTGTGTTTGTGTTGTCAAAATTGGAAACTCTGAAAGTAGGTCTGGCCGAAAGGAAGTTCTCATTTTTTAAAAGATTCCAGAATTGACTGAACGGAATGGGAGTAAGTTCTCCTTCCAGTGGAAATCCTTGCAGTATCGTGTTTTCATTAACATTAAAATCTACCCCTTCTCCTATATAACACGGCATTGTTAGCTCTGCATAAATGTTTTTATTACTTTTCTGCACTTCAGTAATCAGTTCCAGTTCTTCCTGAAAGCTGATATTCAGAAAGCAGGCGTTACTATGGGTTTTTGCAATAATTTCGAGTAGTAGTTTCAGGTTTTTTAGATGTGTCTTTACTGTTTCATTATAATTTCCGCCGGCGCCTGTATAGCCGCTTCCTCTGATGTCAGGTTCGGTTATTTCAATGAAAAGTAGTAGGCCGAGATTTTTTATTTTATTCAGAGTTTCAGAGAATTCCTCAAAATTAAGTTTATGTTCGGTAAAGCATTTCAGGTAAAAGCTTGCTATACCTTCACGTGCAAAACAGTTTTTTAACGATTGTTCCGAAAAAGAATTCCAGCCTGCTATTGGTATGTGAAAACCATAATCTAAAATGCTCTTTGTTGATCGTTTTTTCGATAAGGAAAGACCTTCAATACAATTGAGTTTGCTTTTTGCTTCAATGGCCTCCATCATTACTGTTGTGCCTCCTATTATTTCAGCCCTGCAAAGGTTGTCCATTTCTTCTCTGAAGTTTCCTGCAAATTCGCTGAATGCACGGTTTGTGTCAATAGCTCCTGGTAGAACATACTTTCCTGTTGCATCTATTACCGGAGTCTCAGGATCCGGGCGGGAGATGTCTTTTGCAACTTCAATGATTTTATTGTTGCCGATTAATACATCCGATATGAATGATTTTTGGGAATTTACAACAGTTCCGTTACGAATAAGTACATAGTTCATTTCGCTGTATTTGCACTTAAATATAGCGAAAAGCAATGGTGAAAACAAAAAGTTAAAAGACTCTTGTTTCAGATTGTTGCCGAATTTCAATTTCCCCTTTGAAAACAAATGTTGCAGGGCCTGTCAGCCATATGTTTACCGGATTGTTATTTTGAGTTTCAAAATTAACCTTAAGTATGCCACCCGGAACCTCAATGGTAAAGTTGTTTCCGTGTCCCTGTCTGATTGCTGTGGAAATGGCTGATGCCACAACTCCTGTTCCGCATGAAAGAGTTTCGTTCTCAACTCCTCGTTCGTATGTTCTAACTTTTATGTGTGACTCATCTGTTTGTTCAACAAAATTTACATTTGTACCTCCGGCACTTTTATATTTATCCGAATATCTTATTTTTTTGCCATTGCCATATACATCTGTTTCATTTATGTTGTTAACAAACTCTACGTGATGCGGAGAACCGGTGTTTAGAAAAAAGTGTTCCTCATTGGCTGAAATATCATTTACATCCGACATTTTTAATGAAACAATACCGTCAGAGTAGCTGGCTTCGTGAAGACCATCAACAGCCATAAAACTGAAATGCTCCGGGGAGTTTACTATGCCCTGATGAACGGCAAAGGCAGAAATGCATCTGCCGCCGTTTCCGCACATTGTGGCTTCATTACCGTCACTGTTAAAGTATCGCATGGTAAATTCATACTGGTCGTTATCTTCCAGTAGCATCAAGCCGTCGGCTCCAATTCCGAAATGTCTGTCACAAAGGAATCTGATGGTTTCTTTATTTTTACTGTCAAAATGTCCTTTGCGGTTGTCTATTATTATAAAATCATTTCCGGTTCCGTGATATTTGTAAAATATTGTTTTCATTGGGCTTATGCTGTGTTTCTTATGCTTTTTGCCCGTAAAGATACATCAAAACTAATTAAGGAATGTTAAGTTCAGGTTAAAATGAATTCGGCATACAATTTGAGAATTAAAATTTCGTACTTTTAGAAATGAACTAAAAAATATATCGATATGAAAACAAATAAAATAATTTACACAATTATTATCGCAGTTGTGAGTGCAATTGCGGGAGTGTATTCTTATACTTTGGTTTTTAAGCCTGAACCAAAAATAATAACAGTAGAAAAAAATCGGGTGCCGGCGTCATTTGCGTCTTATTCTGCCCCGACAGGAACAAATACCGACCTTACGTATGCGGCAGAACATTCGGTGCATGCTGTGGTTCATGTTATGACAAAGTCTGTTGATAAGGGATATTACGGAAATCCTTTATACGATTTCTTTTTCGGGCCCGGTACCGGAGTTCAACCACAACCGGTTATTGGATCAGGTTCGGGTGTTATAATTACAGAGGACGGATATATAGTGACAAATAATCATGTGATTGATGGAGCTGAAGATATTGAAGTTATTCTTAATGATAAACGCTCTTTTAAAGCAAAGTTGGTTGGTACAGACCCAAATACAGATATTGCTTTGCTGAAAATTGACGCAAAGAATCTGAAATATCTGAAATATGGAGATTCTGACGACCTGAAACTGGGAGAGTGGGTGCTGGCAGTAGGAAATCCGTTTAATCTTACATCTACTGTTACTGCTGGCATTGTGAGTGCTAAAGCCAGGAGTATTAATATTTTATCAAATCCGAACAATAGATTTGGTATTGAGTCGTTTATTCAGACAGATGCTGCGGTGAATCCCGGAAACAGTGGTGGTGCATTGGTTAACAGTAAAGGAGAACTGGTAGGAATTAATACAGCAATTGCTTCACGTACCGGATCATATACCGGATATTCATTTGCCGTTCCGATCAATATTGCAAAAAAGGTTGTTGCCGACCTTATGGAGTTCGGAACTGTTCAGCGAGGATTTCTTGGGGTTGAGATAGTGGATGTAAATAAAGCTGTTGCCGACGAATTAGGACTTGATAAAATAGAAGGCGTATTGATTGTTAGAGCAAAAGAAGGGGGAGCTGCATATGAGGCAGGTATAAGAGATAAAGATGTGGTATTGAGTATTGACGGTAATGTAGTCAATTCGGTTCCTGAACTTCAGGAACAGGTAGGAAGGCACAGGCCGGGTGATAAACTAAATATTCTTGTTAAGAGGAGTGGCAAAAGGAAGCAATTTACCGTAACTTTGCAAAATGCCACCGGTTCTACAATGTTGGTTTCGGGAAATGACTTAAAACGACTGCTTGGGGCAGAATTTGGAGAAATATCTCCAAAAATCAGAAAACAATTTGGACTGTCAAATGGTATTCAGGTAAAGAAGATTTATAACGGCCCGCTTAAAAGAGGAGGGGTGAGAGAAGGGTATATAATTACTCAGGCAAACCGAATTGCAGTTAACTCTCTTGATGATCTGAAACGTATATTGTCGGCCGGCGATGAAGGGCTTTTTCTGAAAGGTTTATACCCAAATGGCAGAGTTGTGTATTATGGCATAAATATTGATGAGTAATATTGGATATGATAAAGTTGTATATCCGGTAATTTTTTTATAATTTCGCGCGACATTTTATCGCCTATGAGACAATTAAAGATCACAAAATCGATAACGAATCGTGAAAGCGCTTCGTTAGACAAGTATTTACAAGAGATCGGACGTGAAGAACTGATATCCGTTGAGGATGAAGTTGAATTAGCCCAACGAATAAAAAAGGGAGATCAAAAAGCTCTCGAAAAACTTACTCGTGCTAATTTACGTTTTGTTGTTTCAGTGGCTAAGCAATATCAGAATCAGGGGTTAAGTCTGCCTGACCTTATTAATGAAGGTAATCTGGGATTGATCAAAGCTGCTGAAAAGTTTGATGAGACGAGGGGCTTTAAATTTATTTCTTATGCCGTTTGGTGGATACGTCAATCAATATTGCAGGCTCTTGCCGAGCAATCAAGAATTGTGCGTTTGCCTTTGAACCAGGTTGGTTCGTTAAATAAGATAAATAAGGCCTACTCAAAATTCGAACAGGAGAACGAACGTAAACCATCTCCGGATGAACTGGCCGAGAAGCTTGATTTGCCTGCCGATAAGGTAGCAGATACTTTACGTGTTTCAGGCCGTCACATTTCAGTTGATGCTCCTTTTGTAGAAGGAGAGGACAACAGTCTGCTCGACGTACTCGTTAACAATGATTCGCCAAGCGCGGATAAAACCTTAATAAACGAGTCGCTTTCGAGAGAGATTGAAAGAGCATTGGCAACACTGACCGAGAGAGAAAGTGATATCATCAGGTATTTCTTTGGAATTGGTTGCCAAGAGATGACACTGGAAGAGATTGGAGAGAGATTCGGCCTTACACGTGAAAGGGTACGTCAGATCAAAGAAAAAGCAATCAGAAGATTAAGGCATACTTCAAGAAGTAAGCTGTTAAAATCCTATCTTGGATAATACATTTTAGAAAAAGAATGAATAAAGGGACTTGCTTGTTGGCAGGTCCTTTTTTTGTTAGTCTGAGATAACCCTCTCCTTAATTTTCACTGCCGGATTACCACGATAAATTCCGTATGCTTCCATATCGGATGAGGCAACGCTTTGTACAGCAAGCACTGAATGAGATCGACAAGTAACTCCACCAGTTACAATGCTTTGAGCACCAATCCAAACACCGTCTTCAAGAGTGATAGGAGAAACCATAAGGTCAAAAGTTGATCTTTTGTAGTTGTGGTTGCCGTTAAGCAGCAGTACTCCCTGCGACAGGCAGCAGTGGGCTCCGATAGTTACAGTATCGAGACAGTCGATCCATACCCTTTCGCCTATCCAGGTGTAATCGCCTATGGTTAGTTTCCACGGATACTTGATATTTACTCCCGGTTTGATAACCACACCTTTGCCAATCTTTGCCCCGAACATACGCAGTAATGCCACTTTGATAGATGAAACAGGATTGAGTGAGTTGATGAAAAACAACGAATTTACGAAATACCATAAGGTACGCTTTATCACTCCTGCGCCTTCGTCAAACCAGGAATTGTCATATTTTGAGAGGTCGGTTTTGTTCATTGTTGAAGTTGTTTAAAGTAATCATCCATTCCTTCTTCTGCGATTTGTTCTATATCCGGGTCTTTTGCGGCCTTTTTGTATGATGTCACATACTCTTCTTTATTTATTTCATCCATATATCTTCTTAAAGCTTGTTCTATCAACTCGTCTGGATGAACAGAATGTTTGTCCGCATACTTCTTTAGTTTGCGAAACAGATCTTCCGGTAATGTCAATTTAAATGAAGGCATTGATTTGTTTTTAATTACACTAC
>JAADEM010000062.1 GCA_013153405.1 Chlorobiota bacterium | reverse complement strand
CACTCATAACAAAAAACACAACAATAGACAGAAGAATTATATTAAATGTTAATTTGATATCACCATTTAATATAATTCTTCTGTCTATTGTTGTGTTTTTTGTTATGAGTGCTCATAGGAAGGTATTTCTTGAAGAAACGGTCTCAGATCTGTTGATTAAGACAACATATGTATATCTTATATTCTTTGTTCTTTACATTATGGGATATATTATTGGATATAAAGAAAATAAAACAGGAAAAATAGCAACAGCTGTCAATGCCGCATATATGAATAATGGAATGGCAATTGTTATTGCGGCAATATATTTTAATTCATATGTACTTGCAATTGCAGTGCTTTCAGAGTTACCATGGAACACCTTACCAGGTATATTCAAAAGAATAAACAAAAGAATCAGATAATAATATGAAATATACAGTAAAAAAATGTAGTTCAGATAAGGGTAAAAGGATGCGGAATTTTAATTTAAACATCATTATTTTATTTGCTGTTCTGTTTTTTGTATGTGGTTGTGAGATGAAAGAGAAAAAATATGATTCGCAAGTAAATATATCTTTGAATCAGGATTCTCTGAAATGGAAAAAATTAAATCAACAGGCATTGGAAGGGACGATGATTCCAGTAAGACCCGGTAAGCCAGGGGAAGTGCCGTTTTGGAATATTCATGCGAAAAGATTTATTAATGTTCCCTCTTTTGATTTTAAAGAAATACCCGGCAGTGTGAAATATCGTTTTACTGCTATTTCTGATTATAATGTAAGGGAGTACACTTTTGAAGCAGATAAGCCGTGGGCGACACTATCGGGAATCTGGAAAGAAGTACCTGTTGGAATAGTGTATCTTAGGGTTGAAGGTCTGGATAAAGAAGGAGCAGTAACAGGGCTTTCTGGTAGCAGACTGTTTTATAAAGCTGCTTCGTTCAATGGTCCGTATAAATCTTCTGTAACTGATTACAGAGCGGCTGCTTTACTTAATCTTCGTTCTTTGTTAAAGATGGATCATTTTCGTCGTTGGGAAACCGATACTATTCCTTCATCAGAATATATTTTATACAGTTATCCTTCTAAAATAGTTGGAAGTGTAGTTGATGCAATGTGTTTGTTATATAATAACACCAGTAGTCAATTAGAAAAAAAACTGGCGCTTAAAATAGCAGAGAATGCAGCAACTTATCTCATTAATATTAGTCAGCCATCAGGCACTCCCTTAGAGTACTTCCCACCAACTTATCTTGCAGTTTCGGATAAAATGGAGCTTGCTAAGAGAAGAGAAAATCAGGTGATGGTGTTTTATACTTCCAATGTAGCAATGAATTATCTAGACCTTTATGAAATAACATCGGATAAAAAATATCTTGAACTGGCAATCAAAATTGCCGGGACATATAAAAAGTTGCAGTTACGGTCAGGAACATGGCCAATGATGGTTAAATTGGATACAGGTGAACCAATAGGTGATAATCTTACAGTGCCTACAGATATTTTAAATTTTTTTGACAGATTGATAGAAGAATATGCACAGAGACAATTTGAGGATGTTTATGAGAAAGCTTTCAATTGGATAATGAATAATCCAATGAAAACATTTAACTGGGAGGCTCAATTTGAGGATATGGGGTTCAGTAAAAATTATAAAAATCTTGAAAAGGGTAAACCTCTTGATTTTGCAACTATATTGTTAAAACGCTCAACAGAGCATTCCGAATATATCAAGATGGCTGAAGAGCTTCTAAGATATGCAGAGGATCAGTTTCTTGTATGGGAAAAACCGTTGCCTCGTGAAATGTTCAGAACTGAGGAAAAACCAATACCAGGTAATGTATATCTAACCGATAATTGGTTTACTCCTTGTGCTTTGGAGCAATATGGTTTTTATACTCCTATTGATGCCAGTATGGATGATTTTATCAGGGCATTTACAATTGCATATCAGATAACCGGTAATAAATTATATTTGGTTAAAGCAATATCTCTGGCTAATAACCTTACAGTGGCCCAATCTCTTTCTGGAGGATTATTCCCGACAACCATGATAAAATTTCCGGTGAAATATGAGAATATGTCTGCCGTAGGCGATGATAATATAAATGAGTGGACAGGTTGGATGAATTGTGCCACTTACTCAAGTAAAACCTTATTGCAATTAGATGTTGTTAACAAACAGAAATAGCTAAATTGAATTGACTTAAAAAACATTATGCATATGAAAATATTAATAAAAATATCAATAGGTTTGTTTTTTATAACTCTTTTGCAAAATTGTGAAATCAAAAAAGAGCAGATCATAAAAGTAAATACCCCGTTGGATTATGCAAAACTAATTGCTGATAGATCGATTAATGAAACATATTTCGGACTTATTGATTTTAATACAGGTGAGAAATATGATGATTTTAATAATTTGCCAGATAGTGCCAGGTTTACCCTTAATCCGTATGTGAGATGGGTTTATATGAATGGGGTATTGGGGCTTGCAATGCTTGACCTAGCCGATTATACAAATGATAAGTCTTATGTTACTTATCTTTCAAAAGTGATGGATTTCAGGCTTGATAATTATGACTTGTTCAAAAAACTTACTGATGATAACCGCCGGCTTATCTGGATGAGTAGTATGTACAATTTTCAGTCACTTGATGCTTACGGGGCAATGGGAGCTTTTCTTGTTGAACTTTACCGAAAAGACAATAGGAGATGGTATAAGGAGTATGCTGATTCTGCTGCAAGAGTTATATTGGAAAGGCCGAAATTGGCAGACGGTACTATTGCTAGGTACGAGCCCAATGATAAAACGGTATGGCTTGATGACTTGTATATGAGTGTTCCTTTCTTGGTAAAATACAGTAATTTGACTAATAATCCACGGTTTATGGCTATAGCGGTTAAACAGATCGTTCAGTTTAACAAATATCTGTTTGACCCCTGTTCAGGTTTATATTATCATGTATACTACGACAATATAGGGAAACAGGGTTCGGCACATTGGGGGCGGGCGAACGGGTGGAGTATAATGGCACAGGTTGAACTTTTGAAATCTTTGCCGGAAGATCATCCTATGCGTGATAGTTTACTGAATATTTTTAGAACAGAAGTAGAAGGATTGAGTCGTTATCAATCTGAAAACGGATTATGGCATCAATTATTAGATAAGTCTGATTCATATCTTGAAACCTCAGGTTCTTCTATGTTTGTTTACGGGATAGCCAAAGGTATAAATGAGGGATGGATAGATGATGTATATAAGGATGTTGCTTTTAAAGGATGGGAAGGATTGAAAACTATGATAACGGAAACAGGTGATGTCAAAAATATTTGCATAGGTACAGGAACAAGTACTAGTTTAAGTTATTATTATCAACGTCCCGTTTTGCTAAATGATTTGCATGGACTTGGTTCTGTTATTCTTGCTGCTATTGAGGTAGATAAACTGATCAAGTCGAAATAAAAATTCGAAATGGCGAATTTAAAATATATATTTCTATATTTACTTGTGATTGTTTTGATCACAGGTTGCGACAATAACGAGCAAAATAAGGGGGAAGAGTATCCGCCGGTAACACCTTACTGGGCTTTAGGTCATATTGTATGGGAAGACGGCAATAACACCCAAGAGTATGCTATTAAGTTAATTGACGGTTATTTGGAGCACAATATCCCTGTTGACGGAATTATAATTGATAGTCCGTGGGAATTGCATTACAACGATTTTGTATGGGATAGCACAAAGTACCCTTCACCTGACAGTATGTTGCAATATTTCATGGATAATAATGTACATACTCTTTTATGGATGACCGGTAATATCAATAAAACGGCTGTTGATATTCCCAATCAGACAGATCCTGATCTTGATGTTGCCATCGAAAAAGGTTATTCAATTGTTGTAAATGACAGTTTGATATTTCCATGGTGGAAAGGAGACGGTATATTTCTTGACTTTACAAATCCCAAAGCAGTTAGGTGGTGGAATAAAAGACTTGACAGGGCTTTTACATCTAGTATTTACGGATGGAAAGTTGATAATATGAGGCTTCCTGCAGGTACTGACTCGTTAAAGTCTTCGATAGGAGTTTTGAGTGAACGGGATTTTAAACGTTACTATTACGACAGGATGTATGATTATACCTTAAGCAGAAATCCTGAAGGGATAATTTTTGCCCGGCCCTACTCACATCAGGGCGGCTTTAATGCCTCTATTTCAAAACTAAGTGTTGGCTGGTGCGGTGATTTTACAGGCGATTGGGCCGGAATGAAGCTGCAGATATCAAATATTTATAGATCGGCAGAAGCAGGTTATGGTGCATTGGCATGTGAGATCGGCGGATTTAGCGGAACAGCCTCTACAAAAGAACAGTTAATTCGGTATACTCAGTTTGCTTCTATGGTTGCTACTATGGATAACGGCGGTGTTAACGGGCCTTTTGAGAATCATCTGCCTTGGTTTCATGATGATGAAACAACCTTAATATATCGTAATACGATTTTAAGGCACAGAGCAATTCGTCCGTATATATTCAGTACTTTGGTAGATGCCGGTCAGGGGAAAGGCAACTTGATCAATTCAGTATCATTTGTACAGGAGAGTCATAAGCTGGGTGAAGACCTGTTTTTTAAAGCTATCACATCCGATACCGGTTTGGTGTCCTTTCGTTTGCCGGATGATGGAGTTTGGTATGAATGGCAAACCGGAGATAAATATATGCCAGGTAATTCGGTAAAAAAAGAGTATCAGGCAGGTCAATTACCGTTGTTTATTAGAACAGGTGCCGTTATTCCATTGGATCTTAAAGGAACTGATTTCCCCGGAAGTGCAGGATTTAAAGATGCCGTTGTGATTCTGATCTATTCTCCGGAAAACAGGGTTGTTACTTATCATCATCCCGTTGGATCAGGGAAAGAGTATTGCGATATCAGTATTAAAACAACTAAGGATGGAGAAGTGTCAGTTTCATCGACAAAGGATATGAACTACGTTTTTATTGTTAAAGAAGGAGGTAAGCCGGTTGAGAAAGAAACAGACAAGGAATGTGGTTTAGATGTATTAAGTGATTCTGAACTAATACAGAAAAAAGGAAAGAAATTCTCATTTAAATTAAAGGATTAGATAAAGAGGAAATGAAGGTCAGAAGTTATATATTGATCCTGTTATTGTCATTAGCTGTTTTTACCGGATGCACAAACAGTTTTTCTGAAATATCTGAAAGAAGCAAAGGAGATTCTGCATGTTTACGGCTGCCGGCAATCTTAAGTGATAATATGGTATTGCAACGGGAATCGTCAGCTAATATCTGGGGCAGAGCATGTCCGGGAAGCAGGGTAAGGGTTTTATCTTCCTGGAATAATAAGCGGTATGTGGCCAATGTTGATTCCGAAGGGAATTGGAAAGTAAACATCGAAACGGGAAAAGCAGGAGGGCCATATACTATTTCTATCTATTCTGATACTATTATAAGATTAAAAAATATACTTCTCGGAGAAGTATGGTTGTGTTCAGGGCAATCGAATATGGAAATGCCAATGAAGGGTATGTGGAACGGAAGGGTTGATGGCTCTTTAGACGATATTGCACTGTCAAGAAATCCAAATATCAGACTTTTTACTGAGAGCAGCAGGCCGGATACCATGCCTCGTATTCTTGGACATGGTACATGGAGAGAAAGTACTCCCGGAACAGTGGCAAAATTCAGTGCGGTAGCCTGGTATTTTGGTTCTTACCTGAATAAAGTGTTAGATGTGCCTGTTGGATTGGTGGTAAGTGCTGTAGGAGGATCACCTATTCAGGAATGGATGCCTGCCGGTTGTCTGAAAAAGTATAAAACGGAAGATCTTATAAAGAGGTGGCAGGAATTTGATAAAATAAAAAATAAACCTGCTTTGTTGAGCAGGCTTTATAATGGTAAAATCAATCCTTTGATACCGTTCCGGATCAAAGGTGTTATCTGGTATCAGGGAGAGGCAAATACCATAGATTTTCCATATACGTATGATGATTATTTTTCAACAATGATCAGGTCCTGGCGGGATAAATGGGGATATGATCTTCCATTTTATTTTGTACAGCTTGCTCCTTACGAGTACAGTCGCAGCTATACCGGTGCCTTGATCCGTGATGCACAACTGAAAGTAATGAAGAACATTCCCAATACCGGAATGGCAGTAACTCTTGATATCGGGGAAAGAAACAATATTCATCCTGGAAATAAAAGAGATGTAGGGAAAAGACTGGCTTATTGGGCTTTGGGGAAAACATATCGGATTGAGGGTATCAGGTATACTGCTCCTGTTTATGAATCTTATGAAGTAAAGGATACATCGGTTATCATAAACTTTAAATGTATCGGTGAGTGGGGAATATTTCCTATGGATGAAGATGTTCTTTATATGGAGATCGCAGGAAAGGATAAACTATTCCATCCGGCCAAAGCAAGAATAGATTGGAAAAAGAGGGGTAAGTCGATCGTTGTATGGAGTCCTGATGTAAAAGAACCTGTTGCGGTAAGGTACTGTTTCAGGAACTGGTGTACGGGAACACTGACAGGTAAAAATGAATTGCCGGTTTCTTCTTTCCGTACCGATAACTGGAAAGTGAAAATTGAAAAAATAAGATAAAAAACTAAAAGTAAATATTATTATTATTATGAAAAAAATTATCAGTTTGATTTCGTTTGTTATTGCAGTCTTCATTTTATCAGGTTGCAATACTGCCGGTAAAAAAAATCCTGCAGAAAAAGAAGAGAGTATTAAGCCGGAAAATAACTTATGTGTGGGCGAGTGCATGACCCCAGAACAAGGTAAAGCAATGCTGGATTCACTGGCATCGGTTTACCATAATGTGAAAGAATGGGAAGCCAGGGTTTCCGTTGTTAAAAAAGGTTTTTGGAAAAATTCAAAACTGGATGAGATCCCGGATTCTGTATGGAACCGGCCTTTCAATGCCATTGTCAGAAGTAAACGTGTGATGGATGGCTACACTGTTGAGAATATTGCTATTGAAGGAATGCCGGGACACTTCATTACAGGAAATCTGTATAAACCCGTTACTATCAAAGGAAAAATCCCTGCAATAGCCAGTCCGCACGGACACTGGTATGCCCCGGGTGATTACGGTCGCTTCCGTCCTGATGTTCAATACCGGTGTGCTTCTTTTGCACGAATGGGAGCTGTTGTTTTTGCATACGACATGGTTGGTTTTGGGGAAAACACCACTTGCCGTCATGATACAGCAGCAGCATTAACGATGCAAACATATAACAGTAAACGTGTGATCGATTATTTGTGTTCTCTTAATGAGGTTGATACTACACGAATTGGAGTTACCGGAGCTTCAGGAGGCGGCACACAAACAATTTATATTTCACTTATCGATCCCAGGGTAAAGGTGTCAGTTCCTGTTGTTATGGTTTCTTCATTTTTTTATGGCGGATGTATCTGCGAAAGCGGTCTTCCTGTTGCCAGAGGCGAAAACTATGCAACTAACCTTGCAGACATGGCTGCCATGTTTGCTCCCAAACCATTGCTTTTTGTAACCGATGGGCATGACTGGACACGTACTGCCCCGACTGTTGAATATCCGTACATTCGTAATGTTTATAAGCTTTACGGTGCAGAAGATAATGTTGAGAATGCCCATCTTCCCAATGAATTTCACAGCTACGGTTTTGAAAAGCGTAAGCCTGTTTATCCTTTTATGGCAAAGCATCTTGGTCTTGATCTAAGCAAGGTTACTGACAAGTACGGAAATATAGATGAGAGTCATGTTACTCTTCTTCCTGTTCAGGAATTAAAGGTTTTTCCGGATAAACCAATAGCTTTTGTGACTCATTGCTGCAGCTCTGTTGAATACAGTATGGATTCTCCTTTGTATAATAAAAAGAACTAGATAGCACTATTAACTTCCTATTTTAAGTCCACAATAATTTTATGTTGTGGACTTTTTATATGGCTTCAGTAATTTTTAATGTGTTCTTTGATTTCTGCCTCAAGATTTAATGAACAAAGTGTTTTATCTATTTTAGTTTTGTCTTAGGTGGAATAGTGAAACTATTTGGTCTGCTAGTTCTGAGATATGTCGTTCTGTCTAATTGATCAGGGTTAGAGATGGGGCGTTATTGAATCGTTATTACAGTTTATTTTTTACTTTATAATATTTAATCAGGGTTCTGTATCTAACTTATAGTATATCTGTGATATAGTCTGGATTTATGTTGGTAGTCAATCTTGCAAATGAGCAAAATGAACAAAAAATTTGAAAGAAATGATATTTTATTTATCTTTGGAGCGTTAAGCTTTTTTAACAAACTAAATAATCATTTTTATGAATTAATTATGTTATGATGAAAAAACAATTACTTATCATTTATTCCTTTGTTTTATTAATGGGAATAAATATGAATTTAATGTCACAAGACATTGTCTTCTTTGACGGAGAAGACGGTACTATTGGCGATTGGGCCATGTGGGACAACGAACCTTCGGGTGCGACTATTGAGAATGTATCCGACGGAGGTAGCCTGGTAATGAAGTTTACTGATACCGGTGATCAGGAAAACTCTGCCAAATTGGGCGGAAGCTGGAATAACAGCTCCAGTACTACACTATCATTCCGGCTAAAGGCAACCGGTGATTTTCAGCTGTATGTAATAA
>JAADEM010000122.1 GCA_013153405.1 Chlorobiota bacterium | reverse complement strand
TATAAAAGCACAATCAAAAAAGCGGAAGCCTGTTACGGTTTCCGCTTTTTGTTTGATAGGTTTTACTTTTGGGTTTATTCCGGTTTTATTGAAAGTTTAGTCAGCATGTCCTTTATTTTTTGAGGAAACAGTGACATTATACTTATGGTTTTATTCCTGTTTATGGTATAAATGTATTTTGGTTTTTCGGCAAGAATAGCTTTTTTGACAGCTTCTGCTGCTTTTTCAGGTGAAATTACGTTTCCAAGATTTTTATCCACCTGATTAAGAAAACGTGAATATTCTTCTTTGTACAGACTTTTATCAACAGGAACTGGTAGTTTCTTCATCTCATCAATCAGTGCAGTTTTAATTGCTCCTGAACGAATAATAACAAGTTTGACTCCAAAAATATTTAATTCCTGTCTCAATGAAACGCTGAATGCCTCCATTGACATTTTTGAAGCCGGATATGCCTGAAAGAAAGTAGGATATTTTACTGCACACGAACTAATCTGAACAACTCTTCCTCGGGTTTCTTTAAGATGCTTAAGAAACACACTTACAGTTAATACAGGAGCATATATGTTTACCTTCATTACTTTGTCAAGCAATTCTTCATTTAGTTCCGAAACAGGATGAAAAAAGAAAATTCCTGCATTGTTTACAATATATTTTACTCTGACATTAAGTTCTTCGAGCTCATCACGAACTTTTTTCAAAGAATTTTCCGATGCAGCATTCATCACAAAAGGCAAAACACGCTCATCGCCTGAATATATTTTTTTTACCGATTCTTTAATGTCTGTAGCTATAATTTTATCTACATCAGGTAAAGAAAAAGCCATTTTTACAATGGCTTTTCCTAAGTCTCCTGCAGCTCCGGTTATAAGAACTGCATTCTTGGTTTCTTTCATAGAAAGGGTTTATTGAGTGTTAATATCTCCATTCTCTGGCTGCTTCATACATTGCAACAACATTTTCAACAGGAGTTTCAACTTTCAGTTTATGTGAAGGTCCCAGAATAAAACCTCCGCCTGGAGCCATCACATCAAGCAGTTCTTTTACTCCTTTTCGTACATCTTCGGGAGTACCCTGTCGTAATAAAAGTTCCTCATCGAGAGCACCTGAAAATGCAATATAATTACCAAAGTCGTCTTTTAGTCCTTTAGGTTCCATTCCGTCAGCTCTGGTTTGTATCGGATCAAGTACGTCAGCGCCCAGGCTTATCATTTCAGGCAGCAGTTTTCTTACTGCTCCGCACGAATGCATATAAAACCTGACGCCATGTTCTTTAGGAATACTCACAAAGCTTTCAATAGCCGGTTTACAGTAATGGTACCAAATCTCTTTACTTATTCTTAATCCGCTGTCGGCCCCGAAATCGTCAGCTACGCGGATAAAATCAATTTTATTTCCTGCGTGCTTAAAGAACTTACGTATAAAATCAATGTAAAATTCTGTTACTTTATCAGCCACGCGTTGGAAAAACTTAGGATGAAACATCATAACATCCATGAAGTCGTCCTTCCCGATTAATCGTTGCATAATACGAAACAATCCCGGAGATGAATAGCCAGGAGCACTCATTATGGCATAATCTTTATATTTTTCTATCAGTCCGGGAAGAACAGTAAAATCAAACAACTTGGTTGAAGGCCAGGGATAATCATCAACTGCGGAAGGATCAGTGATACCTTTAAACGGGAACTTATCGGCATTCCAGTATTCAAAATCTCCCTTCTTAACTCTTGAATATCCTACACCCCAGATATCTTTCTTGGTTTTACCGTCGCTAGAAATAAGTTCAGGTCCGATATATTCAGGCTCCACCCATCTGAAATCAACGTCCAGAAATTCCAGCAGCTGGTCTCTTGTCTGGAAGCCGAGATGTTTCATCATTTTTTTTCCGAAATCCGGAACATCCCAGTAAAAGAATGGCACACGGTCGGGTTGTTCCCTGTTGAGCGCCATAAGAACTCTTTCCTTATGGTTCATAAATGATGTTTTAGTTAGCAAAAAGAAGATCCTTCACATCATGTTAATTAACGAAAATTATAAACTTTATGAGAAAAATCAAATTTTTGATGATAAATATCACTTTTTCTTATGTGAAAAAAAGGCGAAAAACTTGCATAAATGGTCTGAATATCAGTATGGAGACCTGAATTTTAACAAAATCACTTTTTATGAAGTTTTAACATTTCATAAAGTAATATTCCGGCAGCAACTGATACATTCAGTGATTTTATTTGCCCTTTTACCGGTATTTTGCTGTAAATATCAGCAAGTTCAAGTATATCGTCCGATATACCGGAATCTTCCGCTCCCATAACAAGGCATTTGGGGCCAGAGTAGTCGGCATCAGAATAATCGTCAGCTCCTTTTTCTGTAGCAGCAACAATTTTAATTCCGCTCTCTTTTAAAAATCTGACTGTATCAGTAAGATTATCCACCCGGCAAACAGGAACAAGATGCAATGCACCTGCTGATGTTTTTATGGCATCAGAATTTATGGCAGCACCACCTTTTGATGGTATTACAATAGCATTAACTCCTGCACATTCGGCAGTGCGGGCAATGGCTCCGAAATTTCTCACATCGGTAATACGGTCAAGCACAAGGATGAACGGTTCCTTCCCTTCTTCGTAAAGAGCAGGAATTATTTGTTCGATGTTGTGATATGTGACAGGAGAAATAAAAGCAATTACCCCCTGATGATTTTTTTGAGTAATGCGGTTAAGTTTTTCAACGGGTACGAACTGGAACGGAATATTCAGTTCTTTTATTTTTTTAAAGAAATTACGGAACAACTCTCCCTGAAGGCCTTTCTTTATCAGCACTTTTTCAATCTCTTTTCCGGCATCCACAGCTTCTTCGACTGCACGTATACCAAATACCGGTTTTTCGCTATCATGCTTTCTTTTATCCCTGTATTGCTTCATTTTAATCAGATATAATAATATGTGTCAAAGGTAACAGAAAATAATGAATCGGAAGTGAGGAAGCGAGGGATTGATAAATTGTGGAACTGAGGAATTGTTTATCGTATTTGATTTAAGCGGCCTTTTATCGGTTATTCTTACGTTCTGTTTGACGCTTTCCTGCGGCAAGGTCTTTGGAGTGCAGAGTTGCAAGATATTTAAACAGCCGACGGAGGAAGCTTTTAAACGATAAGGTGTTGGTTGAGGAACTGCTAAATTGAGGAATCGGGGAATTGTAACCCATTAATTTCACTATAAAAATTCATGTTAATTCGTGAAATTCGCGGTTTAATATTACGGTGCTATGCACCTTGTAATTTTGATTACACCTGTTTTTCTACAAATATTACCGGTGCGCTGCACCTTTATTTTTGAGGAAATGAGTAAATGGTAAATTGAGGAACCGAGAAATTGTTTAATTGGGTATTTCATCATCATTAGGTATCACCGCATACCTTTAAACATTAAAAGAAATCTCATTAAACACCTTGAATGAACATCTCCTACATTTCCGCTTTCTTTTTCTCTGCCTCTTCAAGTTTTTCGTTCAGAAGTTCCCACTCGTACATCAGTTCGTCGAGGCGTTTTTCCAGTTTGCCGTATTCGGTGAAAAGAGTATTATCAGAACTGTGAGCCGGGTCAGACATTTTCTGTTTCATATCATCAAGCTGCTGTTCTTTTTCTGCTATTTCGGCTTCGTTTTTTTCTAGTTCCTGTTTTGCTTTTTTGTATTCTCTGTTTATTGCTTTACGCTCTTCATAAGATACAGCCCCCTGTTTCTTTTCTTTCTTTTGAGTAGAAGAATTATTGGCTGTGCGTTTTACTGCCAGCTCATTCAGGGATTCCATCTTTTTCTTTTGCAGGAACTCATAAACACCCATCAGGTGCTCTTTTATCTTTTTGTCTTTGAACTCGTAGAGTTTTGTTACAAGTCCGTCGAGGAATTCACGGTCGTGAGAAACGACAAGCACCGTACCTTCAAAGTCGATTATTGCCTGTTTCAGTATCTCTTTCGAGTGTATATCGAGGTGGTTAGTCGGCTCATCAAGCACAAGGAAATTCACTGGTTCAAGCAGCAATTTAACCATTGCAAGCCGTGTGCGCTCGCCTCCCGACAGTACTGCCACTTTTTTTTCCACATCCTCGCCACTGAACAAAAATGCACCCAGCAGGTCGCGTATTTTAGTCCTGATATCACCAACAGCTACGTTGTCGATGGTTTCAAGCACGGTAAGATTATCATCAAGCAACTCTGCCTGGTTTTGGGCAAAGTAGCCGATCTTTACATTATGGCCAATCTTTACTGTTCCTGAATACTCAAGTTCACCGAGTATTACACGGGCAAGAGTAGTCTTTCCTTCGCCGTTACGTCCCACAAATGCCACCTTCTCCCCTCTTTCGAGCGTTATGTCAATATTTTTAAGCACCTCCAGTGAACCATAAGATTTTGACACATTACGGCCTTCAACCACAACAGTCCCCGACCGCGGTGCAGGAGGGAATTTGATGTTCAGCTTTCTTGTATCAAACTCATCTATCTCTATCCTGTCTATCTTTTCAAGCTGCTTAATGCGAGACTGCACCTGTACTGCTTTTGTAGCTTTATAGCGGAACCGTTCAATGAACTTCTCGGTGTCTTCGATCTTCTTCTGCTGATTCCTGTAGGCTGCCAGCTGCTGTTCTCTTCTCTCCTTTCTCAGCTCAATAAATTTATCGTAAGGAACTTTATAATCATATATTTTCCCCAGAGATATTTCAATGGTTCTGTTGGTAAGGTTATTAAGAAAAGCACGGTCGTGAGAGATGATAACAACCGTTCCGTTGTAATCCTTCAGGAAATCCTCAAGCCATTGAATAGAGTCTATATCAAGATGATTTGTAGGTTCGTCAAGAAGAAACAGATCCGGTTTTTTCAGAAGCAGTTTAGCCAGCTCTATGCGCATTCTCCATCCACCACTGAATTCACCTGTGTTTCTGTTGAAATCACTTTGCCTGAAACCAAGACCTTTAAGAGTAGTTTCTATAAGAGCAGTATAATTTGTTCCGCCAAGTAAATTAAAGCGGTCGTTTAGCTCATTCATACGATCGAGAAGTTTCATATATACAGGCGAATCATAATCTTCTCTTTCGGCTATTTGCATATTCAGCTTCTCAATATCTTTCTCAATCTGCTTCAGTTCTTCAAAAGCTGTTTCAACCTCTTCAATCACAGAGTGGGTATTGGTGTGATTCATGTGCTGAGGAAGGTAACCTATGGTGTAACCTTTTGGCATTGACACACTGCCAGTGGTAGGTTCCATTAAACCTGAAATGATCTTTAACAGAGTAGTTTTTCCTGCTCCGTTTTTACCCACAAGGCCTATCCTGTCCCTGTGATTTATCTGAAACGATACATCATTAAAAAGCAGAAATCCGCCAAAATCAACTGTAAGCTTGTTTATAGAAACCATTAAAATTAATTGAACATGAGAAACTACTGTTCCCTAATTAGTCATTGTAGGTTTGTCTCTATTTTTGCTTAAATTTCCATTAAAGATACAGAGATCCAATATTGCAAAAATAGCGCCAAACAAAAAAACATTCTTCATTTTACCCCGGGCTTTGTCTGACAAGTCAGGCTGGCCCGGGATAATTTTTATTGAACTCCTTCGGAGTATTTAAATTCTTTAGGGACAACCTCTGATTTGTTTAATTTATTGTAGGAACACACGGCCGTGTGTTCCTACAAATTATTTTTTCTCCCACACCTTAGGTGAGCGGTAATAGTTTATGCCCATGTATTCGAATCGTTTATCGAACGATGCCAGTCGTTTTTTATACTCATTCCAGTTGCGATCATTAGCTGACCAGCCAATTTCGGCATATCCAGCGAGCCGTGGGAAAACCAGATAATCAATATCATCAAGGGTTTTCACCGTTTCTGTCCATAAAGGAGCTTCATAACCGATTAGGTCTTTTTTAGTAATGCCCTCAAACATTGTTTCCGGATTCCAGTCGTATGCCTTATCCACTTCTATCGTTCCTGCCCAGGTAAGTCCAATGGTAGTTGTCGAATCATACTTAAGGTCCATATACATTCTTGAAGCATTTGACATTATTATTTTAGCTCCCTGTTCAATAGCCTGAAGTGCATTATCCGGATTTTGTTTCCAGAACTGAGCAATTGTGGTAGGCTTAAGTCTGGCAGTTGATATATCCGCCCATCCGATGACATTTTTACCATGGGAGTTTACTATATCCTGTACTTTTTCAATAAAGAATATATAATCATCATGTTTGGTTGCATGTGATTCATCTCCACCAATATGAATATACTGCCCGGGAGTGAGAGCAGCCACTTCCCTAATCACATCATCAATAAATTTATATGTGACATCTTTATGAATAGCCAGAGTACTGAAACCAACATCAGTACCGGTGTAAAGTTCTTTGGGTTTATTATCAGGATTTAGTTCACCGTACGAAGCCAAAGCTGCATTGGTATGGCCGGGCATATCAATTTCGGGTATGATGGTTATAAACCTGTCGGCAGCATATTTTACAATATCGGAGTACTGTTCCTGAGTATAATAGCCGCCCTTACCTCCTCCTACCTGAGTACTTCCACCTATTTCAGCAAGTTTAGGCCATGATTTTATCTCTATTCTCCAGCCCTGATCATCAGTAAGGTGAAGATGCAGGTAATTTATTTTAAATGCAGCTATACGGTCAATGAATTTTTTAACGTCATCGACACTGAAAAAATGACGGGAAACATCCAGCATTGCACTACGGAAACCATATGCCGGTTTATCGGTTATTTTACCGGTTGCTATTTCCCATGGGCCTTGCTGAAGCTCTTTTGATTCAATACGTGCAGGCAGAAGTTGTCTTAATGTCTGCACACCCCGAAACAGGCCTGCAGGTTTATATGCAGTCAGTGTAATGTATTCTTCATCTATCTCCAATTCATATCCTTCATCTCCCAAAGACTTTTTGCTTTCGTCAAGCATTAATGAAATAGCATCATCATCTTCGGGTCTGTCAGCTTCTTCTGTTTCAAGGGCAAAACCTGTAGAAGGTCTGAGAATACCGGCAAGATACTCAGCTGTTTTTTTTACCGACTCATTTCCTTTTTGAAAATATATTTCCGTATCATCCTCAAGATTAAACGAACTACCTGTTGCTGTAACAGATGAAGGTTTCGGAATAAGATTTTCTTTCAGAAGATCTTTTGGTGTGTGTGTTTCACATGATGAAAACACAAAGGAAATGACAATTAATAATTCAAATGTTTTTTTCATTAATACTTAAGTTTTAAATTAATCAAGTTTAGTAACAATCATTTTATAATCGGGAGTAAAATGCAAAATAAAAAGACCTGTATTGTACATTCCTCCCCAATTTGATATACGTTTAAATTTGAAATCTGATTGTATCAGTACAGGTTGATACTCATCGAGACAATATTCAAAGTTTTTACCGTATGTTTTAAGAGCATTAATAAAGTAATACGACACATCATAACCCCATATACCGTAGCGGCTGAAATTTGATAACACAGACGATTTCTGGAAATAAGAAGAAACAGGCATAGGTTCGGTATGGTACCATTTTCTGAATTTTTTTATAAAAGCAATAGTTTTTGGATCGTCATAATCCAATCTGTAATAGGAGAATATGTGTCCGTTAAGCTGATGTACATCTTCCGGTTTCAGCGATTGAAACTTCATCCAGTCGGGAAACCCCCACAATGTAGCATTAATATGTTTGTTTCTGACTATTCCGGCAATGGTAGTTACGATACCGCTCACATGGGCTTCATTGTTTGAAGGGATAATAATTATATTTTCCTTGTTACGGTCAAAAAGCTCCTCCAGTCCGTTGATTTCGCCATTTTCATATACATATTCAACGTAATCAGGTGTTTCACCGTCGGTAAAGCTGTTTTTATAGATATTCACCTTTATCTCTTCACTAAGTTTCTTTTCGTAATTGGATTCGTCTTTGGTACGTATAACAATAACCCGTTTGCCGTTTATGTTTTTAAGCATTTCTTTCTGCATTGCTCCAAATAAGAGAGTATCAATCGGACTTACCTGAAAAATCTCAGGGTTTGATGGCAGTTCAGGATTTATTTTAGAAAACGGATAAATCATTTTAATTTGGTGAATCTTTGCAAAATCGGCAACCGGTTTAAGGTTTTTTGCAAATGCAGGACCAATAATCATATCAAGATGCATAACCTCAGGCCGGCTGAGTATATCCATTATCTTATCGGTGGAGTCGCTTTGCGTGTCATACACAAACAACTCAATATTTGTTCCCTCCTTTTTGAGCTGATCGACAGCAAGCAGCATTCCCTCGTAGAATTCCACAAACACTTTCGACTTGTTGGAAATAATTTTGTTCGTACGCTCTGTTACTTTCACATCACCATTATCATCTGTTTCTCTGATGATATTTATTTGCTTGCTGTCGTACACATCGAAAGGCAGCATAAGTCCTATTTTTAAAGTGGGGCGTTCGGTGTAATACTGATATGAAATACAATCGGCATAGGCAATGCTGTCCTGTTCTGTTCTGTTTGTAATTTTCTGCTTATTATCCTCTTCTGTTTCCTGTTCGTGGAAATAAACCTGTTTATACCAATCATCGGTAGGAATTTTAAGGACCATCCCCTTTTTCAGATGGTTTAAGTCTAAAAGCTGGTTTACTTTTCTCAGTATGTCCATATCGACATTGTATTTTTGTGATATTGAGAAAAGTGTTTCCTTACGTTTTACTTTATGTAAGATAAACAAACCTTTA
>JAADEM010000153.1 GCA_013153405.1 Chlorobiota bacterium | reverse complement strand
ATATTAATTTATCTGTTCCTTTTACAATGATTCCGCTATTTTCGATAAGAAATATTAATAATAATGCTATGGTGGTGATTAATATTGCCGGGAAAGGTTTAGTGTTTTTCATGTTTTTAGATGTTGTAAAATTCTAACATAAAGTTAGAAAAAAACAACACGAGAATCAACCGATAATAAAAAGTAATAAAAAAATCATTTAAAAATTCATCTCAGAGCTGGTGTATTATTAAGTAAATCAGAGAGAAATGGGTTTCTTGTTTTGCTGTTGAGATAAAAAATGTTATTTTACAATGAAATAAACGCAGGATATTTTAAGTATCGGCGTCTAATAGTATAAACACAATAAATTTTAAGTTATGAAACTAGTACAAATTACCTTTTTAGCTGTTGTATTCACTTTAGCAGGTTCATTAAGTTTATATGCGCAAAAAGGAAACAGAAAGAATCCGGAAGATGCTGCAAAACAACAAACCGAATGGATGGTAAAGGAGCTTGGATTAAATAAAGTTCAGGCAGAAAAAGTAAAGCAAATAAACGAGGATTTTTTCAAAACAATGACAACAGCCAGAGAGAAGCATATGGGCGACCGTGAAGCAATGAAGGCTGCAATGAAGAATGCAAGAAAAGCTAAAAATGAAAAGCTGAAAGAAGTACTTACAAAAGAGCAGATGGAAAAGTATAATAATAAAGTTGCAGAACGGCGACAAAGTGCTCAGAATAACAGGAAGGGCAATAAGAAATAGGGTTTTTATAACACATATTCTGGTTTTTTCATAGGATGTGAACTGTACGGGAATAAAGATTCCTGTGCAGTTTTTTTATTATATATCTACGGATAAAATTATCTTTGTGGAAAAGGTGAAGAGATTGCAAATGTTTTCCCGGGATTATGTCAGTACTACAGATTAAAAGAATATTTATTGCGTTGTTGGTCTTTCTGCTTTGGAGTACCGGCATTGTCTTTTCTCAGGATGATTTGCATTTGAAATTAAAAGGAGATTCTGTTGTTCCGTTATTGCTGCAAAACCGCCTTGAAATATATGACGACAGTGTATACCTCATGAACATGAGGAGTTTTAATCCGTATACTTTGTCTATTTTCTGGAATGAACCTGAGCGCAAATATAAGCCGTTTGTTCTTGATCTGATATATAAAAAACCGGAGTTCAAGCCGATAGTATTTAAACCCACCAATTTTACTGCAGAGAAGCTTAAAGAGTATCAGGAGCTGATGAGAGGAACCCAGTTGTCAGAAAAGCTGATGGAGGATTTTAAAATTGATGATCCTATTAAGAATGCTATTGATAAAGTTATCTTTAATTCACCACAGTTGGTGAAATACAATTGGGAAAAAATACCGGAACCACACAGGTTTGTCGATCGTGGATACCTTTCAACAAAAAAAGCTGAAGAAGATATAAAACGGCTGTTTGAATCCAGAAAAGATTACGACACAAAAAGAAAAATACAGAAGTTACAACGAATAAAAACTCCGTGGGTTTACGAAGGTATTGAGAGTGTACAGTTATCGCAGGTGTTTTTGTCAAATTGGGCAAAGGGAGGACAAAGTTCTATGTCGGTTCTTAGTGACCTCAGGATAAAGGCTATTTATAAAAGAGATAAATATACCTGGGAAAACTATGCAATACATAAAATTGGTTTTGTAGGACAGCAGGAAACAGAAAGCAGAATAAATGACGATTTGATAGAGTTGAATACCAAATTTGGCCTTAATGCATCAGAGAAATGGTACTATAGTGGATTCACAAATTTTAAAACACAGTTTTTTAACGGATATTCAAGGACCGATGTGGACAAAGAAGTGCCGATTTCCGGATTTATGTCTCCTGCATATCTGACATTTGCGGTTGGTATGGATTATAAGATAAAAGAACATAATTTCTCACTGATGATTTCGCCATTAACATCAACCTTAACGATGGTGCTTGATACGGCAAAAGTTGATCCGGACCGATATCAAATTCCGGAAGGCAAGAAAGTTTTAATGCTTAATGGTGGTTCTATAACCAATACGTTTATGTGGAAAATAAATGAAGACTTTTTACTTAGGTCAAATCTGTCGGCATTTTACGAATATTTTGCAAAAACAGATGAGTCTAAACAGGTTCATTTCGACTGGGAGGCAATTCTTGACATGAAGATTAATGTCTGGCTGTCAGCCAGAATCTTAACTCATCTGAGATATTTCTCAAACGAGTCGGATAATCTTCAGTTCAAGGAAAATCTGAGTCTGTCGTTCAGGTATATTGTGAGGTATAAAAGATGAGAAGATTTATATGGGTATATAAATTAATGCAATAGTTAAGTAAAATTAACATTGCACAGTTATGAATAAAAAAAAATGCTAGTATATTTGCTGACAGAAAAAGGAAAACAACAATCGCAATATTTTATTTTATATAATATAGGAAAAGTTATTGGAATTCTATAACTTTAATACAGTTGAATTTTAATGAGTTTTCTCAAAATTTAGGGTTAGGTTTGGTTAAAAGTGGAAAACCGTTCGGAATTTATTTCGGGCGGTTTTCTTTTTATACTCCAAAATGTTTTGGAATTGTCAATCAAACATATTAAGCATTTCCCAACTTCAAGGCGGTTTTCTTTTCTCTTAAAGTCAAATTATATTTTATTTTGTCTGCTTTTGTATGTATACTATAGTGCAAGAAAGATTTTCGCTGATTTTTCGGGGAATAAAACGGGGTTATTTTTGAGTAAGAATCCAGGCATTCTTCAGTTCTTTCTTTCTTCTTACCTCTTTTAATGTTTTTATGGCCTTACTTTTGGTGTTAAAACCGGCCATTGCAACTCTGAATCGTCCGTTCGGGCTTTTTAAAATAAGAGGGTTTGATTCAGTGTGTGATTTTAATCGGTTGCTGAACCGTTCAGCCTGTTCTTTGTTTTTAAAACTTCCTGCAATAATAAAGTAGTTTATTTCTTTTGCGGATTCTGCGTCCGGTTTATATTTAAAAGTGTCGGATGAGGTGACTGTTTCTTTTTTGGCTGTAATCTTATCAGCGTTTATTGTGTTTTTTACAGGCATAATAAAATCAAGTCCGCCTGCTTTGTTTATTTCGGGATTTTTAATTTCTGTGTTGAAAAAGAATAGGCCGGTAATTAAAGCTACAACTGCAGCAATTTTTTTTGTGCCTGATTGTAATGTCGCTTTTTTAGCAAGTCTTCTTACCGGACTGTTTTGATCATAGTCGAAAACAGGACTGAAATGATATGATGACAACCCGAATGAGTCAGCTAAAAAGTTTTCAGTATCAATATTGGTAAAAACAAGATTGTTGTCACTGTCAGAATATAATTCGCCGGCATTGGCAATATTTATTTTTTGCTTGTTTTTTAATCTGTAATTTATGTCATCAACATACTCTTTTACCAGCGAATGCGCTTGTTCGTATGGGATGTTTTCAGTATTCGAAATGAAATTGACAAGCAGGCCGTCATTATGTTGTAATGCCTTATTGAAGACAATCTCTTTTGACGGTGGTATAAACAGGTTTTTAGCCTGGTCGTATTTTGCAGGCAAAGAATTGGAAACCAATCCGCCAAGTCCTGGAATTATCACACAATCGTGCGTGTAAAGCAAAGTGTTGATATGTTTATCTACCCTGTTCATATATGCAAATGTAATAAAAATTTATGTTTAAACAGGCAGGAGTTTTTATGCATAAAATTTAACGTTAGTGAATCAATTGAGTTTCAAAATAAAAAATATAAAATGGAAGAGATAAATTAAGTGGATAATTATCTTTAAATTTGACTACGAATTTAAACTTTACATATGGGAAAAAAAATATTGGTAACAGGTGGAACAGGGTATATAGGTTCGCACACTGTAGTTGAATTACAGGAATCAGGATTTGATGTTGTAATTGTGGATAATTTGTCAAACTCCAGAATAGAAGTCCTGGATAATATTGAAAAGATAACAGGTATTCGTCCTGAATTTGAGAAGTTTGATTTGGCAGATGCAGATCTTACGGATAGTTTTTTTCAAAACCATAAAGATATCGAGGCTGTTATACATTTTGCTGCTTTTAAGGCTGTTGGAGAATCGGTCGAGAAACCATTAATGTATTATCGTAATAATTTAAACTCACTGATGAATCTGCTTGATGGAATGGGCAGATATGGTGTAAAGCATCTTGTTTTTTCATCCTCATGTACAGTTTACGGACAGCCGGATAAGTTGCCGGTTACCGAACAGACGCCAAGAAAGGAAGCCGAATCTCCTTATGGTAATACTAAAGCTGTCAGTGAAGATATTATGAGAGATTTTGCAAAGGTTAATCCGGAACAGAATCTTATAGCTTTAAGATATTTTAATCCTATAGGAGCTCATCCATCGGCATTAATTGGTGAACTTCCCGTAGGAGTTCCGAATAATCTGGTACCTTACATTACTCAGACTGCTGCCGGAGTCAGAGAAGAGCTTAGTATATTCGGAGATGATTATGACACACCTGACGGAACCGCTATTCGTGATTTTATTAATGTTGTTGATCTTGCAAAAGCTCACGTCGTGGCTATCAACCGTCTTATGAATGGCAGGAACAAAAATAATTATGAATATTTTAATGTAGGAACCGGTGAAGGTGTGTCTGTAATGCAGCTGGTTAAAACTTTTATAAAAGTAACAGGTGTTAATCTGAAATATAAAATAGTGGGACGAAGAGAAGGAGATATTGAGAAAATATGGGCAGATACTTCATATGCAAATAAAGAGTTGGGCTGGAAAGCTGAGAAGACGCTGGAGGAAACATTACTTTCTGCCTGGAACTGGGAAAAGCGCATAAGAGGGATTGAATAAATAAAATAGCTAAACATAACTTCATATTACTTATTATGGAAATAATCGAACCTAGACCTGAAAGACCTTGGCAGGGAACAGTATTAGCAGTATTGAATGTTCTCGGTCTTGTTATGGGCTTTTTGGTTTTCATGTTGCTTATGATAGGAAGTGGATTTGTTGAAAGTGTGATACAGGACTCTACTTTCTCAGTGATCATGGGATTTGGACGTTTGGTCATTTTTATGCTGGGTTTTCCGTTTATTGTCCTTGCTGTTTTTATCACCGTCGGATTATTCAGGGGGCAGAAGTGGGCTGTAATTACAATGATGGTATTTACGATATTTGCTTTGCTTAATTCCATTAGCGGGCTTTTCAGTGGTAACGGGGCAGGGTTTCTAGGACCAGTTATAATAAACGGCTTGGTATTGTATTGTGAAATTGCCTCATTGAAGGATCCGTTTTATAAATAAAATCTCATTATGAATGCAAAAAGAATACTAA
Source organism: Chlorobiota bacterium (assembly GCA_013153405.1). GTDB lineage: Bacteria > Bacteroidota > Bacteroidia > Bacteroidales > Marinilabiliaceae > JAADEM01. The sequence goes on along the minus strand of JAADEM010000153.1, from coordinate 25,578 downwards.
TAACAGGCGGAGCCGGGTTTATCGGATCACATGTTGTTCGCCTGTTTGTTAATAAATATCCTGATACTGAAATCGTTAACCTTGATGCTCTGACCTATGCCGGTAACCTTGAAAATCTGTCAGATGTAGAGAATAAACCAAACTATAAGTTTGAAAAAGGAGATATTACAGATGAGCCATATATTAATGATCTGTTTGACAGATATGATTTTGACGGAGTTATACATCTGGCAGCAGAGTCGCATGTCGACAGATCTATTACCGATCCGTTATCATTTATTAAAACAAATATTGTAGGAACGGTTAATTTACTGAATGCTGCACGTAATAAGTGGAAAGACAATGGTGAAAACAAACTTTTTTATCATATCTCAACCGATGAGGTGTATGGTTCACTGGGAGAGACAGGTTTTTTTACTGAGCAGACACCATATGATCCAAGAAGTCCGTACTCAGCTTCTAAAGCCAGTTCGGATCATTTAGTCCGGGCATATTATCATACTTATAAATTACCTGTTGTAATATCTAATTGTTCAAACAATTATGGTCCAAACCAATTCCCTGAGAAGCTTATTCCTTTGGTTATAAATAACATTAAAAACATGAAGCCTATTCCGGTATACGGGAAGGGCGAGAATGTAAGAGACTGGTTATATGTTGTTGATCATGCCAGAGCGATAGATATGATCTTTAATGAGGGAAAAAAAGGTGAAACATATAATATAGGCGGTAATAACGAATGGCGAAATATTGATTTAATAAAAGTAATGTGCAGTATTCTGGATAAGAAGCTGGGAAGGGAACCGGGTATGTCTGAGTCGCTGATTACTTTTGTTAAAGACAGAGCAGGACATGATCTGCGGTATGCCATCGACTCCGGTAAACTGATGAGTGAACTTGGTTGGAAACCATCGCTTCAGTTTGAAGAAGGTATAGAAAAGACTATCGATTGGTATCTAGAGAATGAAAAATGGATGAAAAATGTGATAGATGGTACTTATGAATCATATTATAAGAAACAATACGTTGATAGGTAATATTTGTTTAATATATAATAAAAAAGAGGTTGATTGTCAACCTCTTTTTTTTATAAGTAGTTAGCTGTTTTATAAAAGCGATTCAGGATTCAGATTGTCTTTTTCAATCTCTTTAAAATAACGGTAAGTTCCCACTTTCAGCTCAAATGTTGCTGCCTCGTCGCACACAATAATCCCTTTGGGATGCATTTGCAGGGCACTGATAGTCCACATATGATTTATACCTTCTTCAACTGCATTCTGTAATGCACGGGCTTTATTATGGCCATTTACGATTATAAGAACTTCTTTAGAGTCCAGAACCGTTCCAACTCCTACTGTTAGTGCTGTTTTAGGAACTTTGTCAGGATCATTGTCAAAAAATCTTGAATTGGCAAGAATTGTATCGTAAGTAAGTGTTTTTACCCTTGTTCTTGACTGAAGTGAGGAGCCAGGCTCATTAAAAGCAAGGTGTCCGTCGGGGCCAATTCCTCCCATGAACAAATCAATTCCGCCAACACTCTTTATTTTTTCTTCATATCTTTCACACTCTGCATCAAGATCCTCAGCATTCCCGTTTAATAAATTTGCATTTTCAGCAGGGATATCAATATGACTAAAGAAGTTGCTCCACATAAATGTATAGTAGCTTTGGGGATGTTCCTTCGGAATTCCGATGTATTCATCCATATTGAAGGTTATTACATTTTTAAACGAAACCTTCCCTTCTTTGTTTAACTTTATAAGTTCTTTGTATGTTCCAAGCGGAGAAGATCCTGTTGGCAATCCCAGTACAAAAGGTTTATCTTTTTTGTGGTTGTTTATTTTTGAAGCAATGTATCGCGCTGTCCACTTTGATGCGGTTGCGTAATCTGGTTCAATAATTAAACGCATTTTGTTTAGTTTTAAGGAGTTAATTATATGGTTAGTAGTATTTTACGTATCCGATATTAAACAGTATAGAGTCTTTTTCTGCTTCGCTGCTGAAAAGCACTACTCTCTGAAAATTACCTTCCGGATTGTCTGGTGCTACATAGACATCTTTTAACAGTTCAACTCCGTCTTCTTCTTTACGCCTGATAATAAATTCCAGAAAGTCTACTTTAATATTGAAATAGTATAATTTCAGATTCGGTTCATATAATCCTTCTGAGAACGCATACTGGAACTGACCGTACTTGTCAAGGTAGTAAGGTCGTTGAAGTACCATGCGGCTTCTGTCTACAATGTTATCATTCTCGTCAAGATAATTCCCGAGAGAATCCATTTTGGGAACATATATATTCAGTGACCTTGGCGGTGGATATCTATCTACATTGGTGATTAGTGAGTCAACATATATTAATAAATCTACAGTGCTGAACCTGCAATGGAATTCATTACCATTTTCATCTACATTATCGATTGAATCTTTCCAGTTGTACAGATTTTCAGGGAAAACAATTTTAGCATAACTTCCAGCCATTCCCTGTACATAAAGGTGCTCGTTGTCGGGGTCGTTAAATACAATCTTATCTTCAAAATCATGAAAGAACCTGTTGACTCTTACAGCTTCAACGTTTATTGGGAATATATGTATTTTTTGTAGAGTGTCTGTTATTTCTCCATCCTCATTCCTTACATAATGCGAGTAATATAATTTTAAATCTGTTCTGCCTCCTAACATGTCAAGGCGTACCAGACTCCCCTGGCTTGCATCGTCAAGCAACTCAGAGGAGATATAAAATCCTTTAAGTATCTGCTTGAACTGGGATGCATTTGCCAGTGTTGCAGAATCAAGATTAAATACCTTTTCTGCTATATCGTCGTTAAGCTTAAATGTCCAGTAGTGTTGCTCAAACGGGTTGTCTGAAGTGTTCCACAGATATGAAGGATCACTCCATAAAGAATCCGGATCTGCCCACATTTCATCTACGGTTTTTATCCATAATGTATCGTTAACGTCGTCATTGACAAATGATTCTCTTTGTGCAACAGGTCGGCTGGGATCATAATATCCGCTTACATCAACATTTGAGTAGTATTTGTATGGATGCGGAAGCAGGTCCGCTTGTAATTCATATATCGAAATAAGGTGTTTGGCAAGCATGTCACCATACCACCAGTTGAATTGATAATTGAGTGTGAATACGAGTGAATCAATAAAATAATCTTCTCCCATGTTGAAAGCACTGTCGGTCAATGCGACTCCCGGACTTACCTGAAACATCAGATCGGCCCTGGAAACTCCGAATAAAGGGTCTTTAAAATATCCAAGTATTCCGTAAGCGGGATCATCCGTTCTTACAGAATCTTTGGTTACGTTGTATGTGGTCAGATGATGACCGTTATATCCGTGTGCCTGGAGAAAAGTTTTTCCGGGCAGTATGTTTTCACCAAAATCTACCGGGTCGTCATTACATCCTGAGATGAAAAGTAAAGAAATAAGGCCAATGAAAATAAATTGGCCTTTTATATTGAAAATGTGTTTGTCGTTTAAAAGCATATGCATCAGGTTGTTAATCTAATAACTTGTCGTAAAATTCATTATAGGCGGCAATGTAAGTATCTTCCGGCTGATATGCAAGAAACGGCTTATTAGTTTCTTTAATGTACTGTTCAATTTCAGGATTTATTTTTTCACTTGATTGAATTATGCCATCTGACATGTCAATTGCCAGTTTTGTCAGATTCAGATAATTTGCCGGAGAAAGAAGTTTGATATCTTCGTCGGAAATACCGTCAAATTTCAGTTTGTCCTTGAAACTTTCATCCCACGTGTTTTTAAACTCATCGTCGTAGATTGAGATTATAACCTTGGAGTTTATAAAATGCGGGTCTTCATTCATGATTTTTTTAAGATACAAAGGCACCAAATATGTAAACCATCCGTGACAATGTACAATGTCCGGTGCCCAGCGAAGCTTTTTAGTAGTCTCGAGAACTCCTCTGGCGAAGAATATTGCCCGTTCATCATTGTTAGGGAATTCATTTCCGTTAGAATCGGTAAATGTGGCTTTTTCTCCAAAGTAATCTTCGTTGTCGATGAAGTAAACCTGCATTCTGGCTGCCTGGATAGAGGCAACTTTTATGATGAGCGGATTGTCATTGTCGTTAATAATAAGGTTCATTCCGGATAAACGGATAACTTCATGCAACTGGTTGCGTCGTTCATTTATGTTTCCGAAACGTGGCATGAATGTCCGGATTTCTTTTCCACTTTCCTGAATGCCTTGTGGAAGATACCGGCCGATCTTTGACATTCCGGATTCCGGTAAATATGGTGTAATCTCTTGTGATACGAAAAGAACTTTAGCTTTTTCCATTTTTTGTGCAAATTTCCTGAATGTGCAAAAATACGAAAATTCCGCCGTTAAACAAAGGATTACTTTAGTACAGGTGCTTTTGTATGTATTGTTTTTAAATTATTCACATATTGTAATTAAAATTAGATTTTTTTATTCTTAAATTAATATTTGTTTACTTTGTTTTTTAGTATGTTTAACTTTTTAAATAACCGGAATACTTACACCTTTTGTAAGTGAGAATTCGTGTATGAGGATTGTAAAAACAAAAAAGGAACTGGGTGATATTGTTGGTGAAAAAAAGGCGGCAGGATTAACTGTCGGTTTTGTTCCAACCATGGGAGCTTTGCATGACGGTCATCTTTCGCTCGTGGAAGAGGCCCGTAAGGATAGTGATTTTGTAGTGGTTAGTATTTTTGTTAATCCTACTCAGTTTAATAATCCTGAAGATTTGGAAACTTATCCACGGGATCTGGACAAGGACATAAAATTACTTGAAAAATATTCAGTGGAGGTTGTTTTTGCTCCTTCGGTAGAAGAGATGTACCCGGAGGAGGATACGCGGCATTTTGATTTCGGACAACTGGATAAGGTAATGGAGGGTAAGTACCGTCCGGGGCATTTTAACGGAGTGGCTCAGGTTGTAAGTAAACTTTTTGATTATGTAAAACCCGATAAGGCTTTTTTCGGAGAGAAAGATTTCCAGCAACTTGCCATTATCAGAAGATTAGTTAAAGACCTGGGTATGGGTGTTGAGGTTGTGGGATGTCCCATTGTACGTGAGCCAGACGGGTTGGCAATGAGTTCAAGAAATCAGCTACTAACACCCGAAATGAGAAAAAATGCTCCCGTAATTGCTAAAACTTTATTTGATTCTCTTAACTTTGCAGCCGGAAAAACAGTGAAACAAACCAGAGACGCAGTTGTTAACCGTATAAATGAGACAAATATGCTGAAGGTTGAGTATTTTGATATAGTGGACGGAGATACTCTTCAGACGGTTGAAAACTGGGATGACAGTGATTATATTGTCGGGTGTATAGCTGTTTTTGCCGGGAAGGTGAGATTGATCGATAATGTGACATACAAAAACAGAAGTCATGAACATTGAGGTTGTAAAATCTAAAATTCACAATGTTACCGTTACTGAAGCCAACCTGAATTACGTTGGCAGCATTACTATTGACGAAGATCTGATGGATGCCGCCAATATAATCGAAAATGAAAAGATTCAGGTGGTAAACAATAACAATGGTGAACGGTTTGAAACATATGTGATAAAAGGAGAGAGGGGTTCGGGTGTTATATGCCTAAACGGTGCAGCAGCCCGAAAAGTGGCAGTTGGTGATGTGGTGATCCTGATTACATATGCATCGATGCCGATAGAAGAGGCAAAAAAATATAAGCCCATTTTTGTGTTCCCTGATACGGACACGAATAAATTGGTTTGATATTATTCTTAAGGTTAACTATATTGAAGCCCCGGAAGGTGAAACTCCGGGGCTTTGCTGTATAAATGCTTTTAAGACGGATGAAAATGCATATAGAGAAAATAAAAAACAAGATAGTTTCAAGAGAAGGAGCTGCCCGTAAAATCAAGGAGTGGCAGGATAGAGGTGACAAAATAGTCTTTACCAACGGCTGTTTTGATATTGTACACCGTGGACACGTTGAGTATCTGTCACGTGCAGCTGATTTTGGACAACATCTTGTTATCGGGCTTAATACCGATGATTCCGTTTCCCGTCTTAAAGGTCCCGACAGGCCTATCGTTGATGAAGAGTCAAGAGCAATTCTTCTTGCAGCTTTGCAGTTTGTCGATATGGTCATATATTTTGACGAAGACACTCCGTACGAGCTGATAAAAACCATACAGCCGGATATTCTTGTCAAAGGAAGTGATTACAATGTTGAAGATATTGTTGGATATGATATTGTGACCGGGCTCGGCGGAAAGGTGGAGACCATTGATTTTGTAGAAGGATTCTCAACTTCGAATATTATTGAAAAGATAAAGAAATCGGATTAAAGCCGGATTATAAAATAACACAAACAAAAAACTCCTGATATGGCTAAGCCGAAATCAGTATATGTATGCCAGAATTGTGGTGCCGAATCTGCCAAATGGATAGGAAAATGTTATTCGTGCGGTGAATGGAACACTTTTGTTGAAGAGGTGGTTGTGCCAAAATCGAAGGGTTCGGCTGCTGCACCGTTTACTTCTTCCGAAAAGTCTAAGCCCGTACCTCTGTCTGAGATAAAGGTTGATGACCTGCCACGTGTAGATACAGGAAACCGTGAACTGAACAGAGTGCTGGGTGGAGGACTGGTTCCGGGGGCAATGGTACTTGTAGGGGGTGAGCCGGGAATAGGGAAATCAACACTGGTGTTACAGATGGCTTTGCATATGCCGGATTCGAAGATTCTTTATGTCTCTGGAGAAGAGAGCCCTCAGCAGATAAAACTGCGGGGAGAGCGTATCTCGAAAAACAGTGCCGATCATTGCCTGATCGTTAGTGAGACTTCGCTCGAAAGAATACTTACTCACGCGCAGAACGAATCACCCGATATCCTGATAATAGATTCAGTTCAGACTCTGCAGACCGAGAGAGTGGAGTCGGCACCGGGCAGTGTGTCGCAGATACGCGAGTGTACAGCCGGTTTGCTACGGTTTTCAAAGGAAAGGCATCTTCCTGTTTTGCTTATAGGTCACATAAACAAAGAGGGTAGTCTGGCCGGACCAAAGGTGCTGGAGCATATGGTTGATGTGGTTTTGCAGTTCGAAGGCGACCGTAATCATATGTATCGCATACTTCGTGCCATAAAGAACCGTTTCGGTTCAACCGATGAAATAGGTATTTTCGAGATGCAGCAATCGGGACTCCGTGAGGTGCAGAACCCGTCAGAGTTGCTGCTTTCACAATACGACACAGCCGTCAGCGGTATTTCTGTTGCTGCTGCAACTGAAGGTATGCGGCCTTTCCTTATCGAGGTGCAGGCACTGACAAGCACTGCTGCTTACGGAACACCTCAGCGTTCTTCTACCGGATTCGATACCCGCCGGCTGAATATGCTTCTGGCTGTTTTGGAGAAAAGAGCCGGTTTCAAGCTTTCGGCTAAGGATGTGTTCCTGAACATTGCCGGCGGACTTAAAGTGAATGACCCGGGAATTGACCTGGCGGTCGTAGCTTCAATCCTGTCATCCAATATGGATATTGCTCTGCCTGCCGATGTGTGCCTTACCGGTGAGGTTGGACTTTCGGGCGAGATAAGGCCTGTTACCCGCATTACGCAAAGAGTTGGCGAGGCAGCCAAACTTGGTTTCAAAAGTGTGATAATTCCCGTTTATCAGAAAGGTGTGGATTTTTCAATGTACAACATCGAAGTGAAAATGGTAAGCAGGATAGAGGAAGCTTTCAGGTTGCTGTTCGGGTAAAGTATTTTAGATATAAAAAGAAAGATAGCATCTAAAAAGTAAAATTTCTCGCAAAGGTGCTGAGAGCATAAAGACACAAAGAAGGATTATGGTTTTGATTCAATTTGTCTTTGCGCTCTCAGAGTATTTGGGTGATAATTCTTTTATTTCTGTTTCTTAGAAAAGCTCTTCGTTCTCAAAAGTATCTTCCTGAGTGTTTTGTTGTTTGGTTACATCCCCGTTGTCGTCTTTAATATCCGGACAGTTCATGTTGATGTTGAAGTTTACAGGTTTTTCGAACCTGTCTTCAGGAGTGATGCCAATAGTTTCATCGTCGTAAATTTTTTGCATGTATATTGCAAATGACGGTAATGCCATATTTGCTCCCTGGCCAAGTGCAATATTATCGAAATGAATATCTCTGTCTTCACCTCCTGCCCATACTCCGGTAACAAGATTCGGTGTTACTCCCATAAACCATCCATCGGAATGGTTTTGGGTAGTTCCTGTTTTTCCTCCAATCTCACTCGTGAAATGATATTTAAGTCTTAACCTGATTCCTGTTCCATGATTAACAACCGCTTCAAGCATATTGATCATCATGTATGCAGTTTCTTCATTAATGGTTTCTTTTTTTCTTGGGTGAAATTCAGATATAACATTTCCGTATCTGTCCTCGATTCTAGTAACAATCATAGGTTCAATGTGAACACCTTTGTTTGCGAAGTTACAGTAAGCACTTACCAGTTCGTAAAGAGAGAAATCGGGAACACCCAGACAAAGAGCAGGAACCGGATCCATCGGACTTTTAATTCCCATACTGTGAATAAAATCAACCAATGGTTGTGGTTTTAGTTGTTTCATTACCCATGCAGTAATGTTATTATTTGAATTTGCCAGTCCCCATTTCAAAGAAACCATTTCGCCCTCACGTGCATGGCCGCTGTTTCTGGGAGTCCATGTTTTCCCGGTCGGGAGGTAAAATGTCTGGGGAATGTTGGGAACCATATCGCAAGGAGTAAGGCCGGACTGCATGCCGAGAGTATATACAAATGGTTTTATGGTTGAACCAACCTGCCTTTTACCGACAGTGACCATGTCGTACATAAAGTGTTTGAAGTTAATGCCGCCAACATATGCTTTTACATGTCCGTTATGCGGGTCAATGGAAACCATACTTGATCGCAGGAAGAATTTGTAGTAAATGATTGAATCAAGAGGAGTCATTACAGTATCAATTTCACCGTGCCATGAGAATACAGTCATAGGGACTTTGGTGTTAAATACTTTTTTAATACTGTCATCCGATACTCCGTTTCTTTTAAGAGAACGGTATCTGTCAGTATTCTGCATCGACATCCTTAAGATTCTCTTATAATCTTTCTGTGATATACGATTGGTGAACGGAGCTCTAGGCCGTCCTTTTTTTTCCTTGAAAAACTTCGGCTGAAGATCCTGACTCAGATGCTCTGCAATTGCCTCTTCTGCATATTTTTGCATGCGTGAGTCAATTGTAGTGTATATCCGTAACCCGTCTTTGTATATGTTGTATTTAGTTCCGTCGGGTTTAAGGTTTTTGTTGGTCCATCCATACAAAGGATTGTTTGCCCACTCAATACTGTCTTCTGTAAATTTTTGTTTTTGCCATGAGGCATAATGACTTCGGTCAGGCTTTGTGGCAGTAAGCATTAATCTTAAGTGCTCTCTGAAATAGGGAGCAATGCCCTGTTTATGATCGGCACGGTTAAATTTCAGTTCAAGTGGCAGTTGTTTAAGCGAATCGAATTCGGCCTGTGTTATGTAGTTTGCCTTCAGCATCTGACCAAGTACAACATTGCGTCTTTTCTGCGTTAATTCAGGTCTTCTGCGAGGGTTGTATAATGATGGATTTTTAAGCATTCCGATAATAACAGCAGCATCCTGAATTCTGATAGAGTCAGGAGTTGTGCTGAAAAATGTTTTTACCGCCGACTTTACACCATATGCATCGTAAATAAATTCGGCACGGTTCAGGTACATTGCTATTATCTCTTCTTTGGTATAACTACGCTCAAGTTTAACTGCGATAACCCATTCCTTAAGTTTCTGAAATGCTCGCTCCCAGATGTTTCGGGCACCGTGCCCATGAAATAGAAGTTTAGCCAGTTGTTGAGTGATTGTGGAACCACCTCCGGAACTTTGTTCCTGAAGCAAAACTGTTCTGAACAAAACTCTGGCAAGCCCCCTGGCATCGATACCCGAGTGGTCGTAAAATCTTTCATCCTCGGTGGCAATCAAAGCATTTATTAAATATGGCGAAATGTCTTTGTATGCAACCAGACTTCTGTTCTCGATGAAAAAAGTACTCATAAGAACCTGGTCGGAAGAGTAAATCTCGGTTGCAATGTTGCTTTTAGGGTTTTCGAGTTCATCAAATGACGGCATAAAACCAAAGGTGCCGTTGGATATTAAAATGAAAAGAATTATGACGAATGCAACTCCACCTGCAAAAATTCCCCATAACCAATGTATATACTTCTTGTAATTATTGTTTTTTACATTCATCTTTGCAAAAATTTTGGGTAAAAATAGTAAAATTTAGCGACAGGTTATTGTTACATTAATTTTAAACAGGATATAATTTTTAATTAAATGGCAATTATTTTTCTACTTTTGTCCTTCTGTTAGAGATTTTATATTTATTTTAATTCATAAAAAAGGTAATGGCAAAAAAAGATACCGGAACGATTGAGAACTTAGTTATAGTTGAGTCCCCGGCAAAGGCCAAGACTATAGAGAAATATTTGGGCAAGGATTTTCTGGTAAAGTCAAGTTACGGCCATATCCGTGATTTGTCTAAAACAGACTTTGGTGTTGATATAGAAAATAATTATAAGCCTGATTACATTGTATCGAAAGATAAAAAAGATGTGGTAAAGGAACTCAAGTCTCTTGCAAAAAAAGCAAAGACTGTTTGGCTTGCATCTGATGAAGACCGCGAGGGAGAGGCTATTGCATGGCACTTGTTTGAAGAGCTAGGTTTAAATGAGGAGAATACAAAACGAATTGTTTTTCATGAGATAACAAAAGAGGCTATTCTGAATGCAATTAAAAATCCGCGAAATATAGATTTTAATCTGGTAAATGCACAGCAGGCACGCCGTGTGCTGGATCGTTTGGTGGGATTTGAATTATCTCCTGTATTGTGGCGAAAAATAAAGCCGGCATTGTCGGCCGGAAGAGTTCAGTCTGTGGCTGTGCGGCTTATTGTAGACAGGGAACGCGAGATTTTTGCATTCGAACCAAAAGATTCGTACCGTGTTACGGCACTATTTACCGTGACCGATGAAAAAGGGGATAAGCGTGAAATAAAAGCGGAGCTTACTCGAAGGTTCGATACTTATAAGGAAACTTATTCGTTTCTTGCTAAATGTGATGGAACCGAGTTTGTTGTTTCAAAGGTTGATAAAAAACCTTTTTCAAAATCACCGGCACCACCGTTTACAACCTCCACTCTTCAGCAGGAAGCAGGTCGTAAGCTTGGGTTTTCGGTTGCTCAAACAATGTCGATTGCACAAAAACTTTATGAGTCGGGAAATATTACATATATGAGGACTGACTCGGTAAACCTTGCAGAAACAGCAGTAAAAAGTATAAGTGAACTCATTACGGAGAAACTGGGTAAAGAGTATCTTCAGACACGAAAATATAAAACTAAATCGAAAGGGGCTCAGGAAGCGCACGAGGCAATAAGGCCTACTTACATGGAAAAGGAAACCATACAGGGCTCGTCGCAGGAACAGCGTCTGTATGAGCTTATTTGGAAGCGGACGATAGCATCGCAGATGAGTAATGCAAAACTTGAAAAAACAATAATTACTGTTGATGCAGGAAACACGGGTGAGAAATTCAGCGCTACCGGTGAAGTGATTAAGTTTGACGGATTTCTGAAATTGTATACAGAATCGTCGGACGACGACGGTGCTCAGGAAGAAGATAAAACACTATTGCCGGCAGTGAAAAAAGGAGAGGTGCTTAGTCTTGAGTATTGTGAAGCACGTCAGCGCTGGACAATGAAGCCGCCGAGATATTCGGAAGCAAGTCTTGTTCGCAGACTTGAAGAGCTTGGAATAGGACGTCCGTCTACATATGCCCCGACCATATCTACAATTCAACAGCGGGGATATGTGGTTAAAGAGGACAGGCCCGGAGTAGAGAGGAAATATAAGCATTTGCTGTTTAAGAACGGGGAGTTGGCAGAGAGTGAAAAAACAGAAATCACGGGAGCTGAGAGAAATAAGCTTTTCCCTACCGATATTGGAATGGTGGTTAATGATTTTCTAGTGAAGTATTTTCCTGATATTGTCAGCTATGACTTTACAGCTAAAGTTGAAAAGGAATTTGATGATATTGCCGAAGGAAAATTAAAGTGGGATGATGCAATAGATGAGTTCTATAAACCGTTTCATAATAAGGTAGAAGAAACAATTGAAAAGTCTTCGAAAAGTACGGGAGAGAGAATTCTGGGGAAAGATCCGGAAACTGGAAAAACTGTTCTGGTACGTATCGGACGTTTCGGACCAATGGCTCAGCTTGGTGAAGCATCGGAAGACGGTGAGGAGAAGCCTAAGTTTGCATCGTTGCAAAGAGGTCAGCATATTGAAACAATAACTCTTGAAGAGGCTCTTGAGTTGTTCAGGCTGCCAAGAAACCTTGGAGAGTTTGAGGGAAAACAGGTGACAATCGGAATCGGTCGCTTTGGTCCGTATATCCGTCACGATAATAAATTCGTATCATTGAAAAAGGGAGAGGATGATCCTTATACTATCGACCTGGAAACAGCCATTGAAAGGATCAGGGAAAAGCGTGAAGACGATATTAAAAAGATACTTAAAACATTTGATGACGAGCCGGAACTGAAGATATTGAAAGGTAGATGGGGACCATACATTTCATATAAAGGCAAGAATTACAGAATGCCTAAAACTGTAAATGTGGAAGATCTGGATGTAAAGCAGTGTATGGAGTTGATAGAGAAAGGAACAAAAAGTACGAAAGGTAAAAAGACAACTAAGAAAAGTTCATCAAAAGCTACAAAAAAGAAATAGATGGAAACGCCTCCTGAATTTAAGTACTATCTTGATCCTGTGAGCGGTAGTTACGAAAAGGTATTTGCCGGCAGTGACAGGGAGACCCTTGGTAGTGCAGTGTCTTTTTTCGACGGAGAAGGAGACTTGAAAGGTTTTGATGTTGCTGTTATAGGGGTTAAAGAGGGGGTTAACAGCCCGGGGAATAAAGGATGTGCTGAGGCTCCGGATTTCATACGTAAAAACCTGTATGGATTAAGTATGGTTGAAAACCCGGTTTCGATAACAGACCTGGGAAATGTTAAAGGAAGTTCGGCAAAAGATAAACTTGTAGCATTAAAGGAGATTTGTGAGTCTCTTTTTGCCGCAAATGTAATACCTTTGGTGCTGGGAGGGAGTCAGGATTTGACAATAGCACTGGCTGATGCTCTGAGTTCGCAGAAACAAAAATGGTCTTTTACATGTATTGATGCTAAAATTGATTATTCCGACAGTGATGAGGATTTTAATTCGGAAAATTTTATAGGCAGATTATTGAGCGAAAATTATAATATGATAAGCTCAGTTACTGTTATGGGTATTCAGAAATATCTTTGTTCTGCATCACAGCTAAAGTTCCTGGAGAATAATTATTATTCGGTAATCCGATTGGGAGAAATTAAGGGAGATGAGATAAAAAGTGTTGAACCCTATCTTCGTGATGCCGATATGATTTCTCTTGATGTTTCATCGGTAAAAGGTTCTGATATGCCTGCTCAAAAAGGAGCAATGCCGAACGGACTATTTGCAGATGAGATTTGTCAGCTTGCGTGGTATGCCGGACTAAGCGACAGGCTTAAAGCTTTTGGTGTTTTCGAGCTCAACCCGATTAATGATAACGAATTATCTGCAGGAGTTTCTTTGGCTTCTCAAATTATATGGCACTTTATCGAAGGTGTATCAAAAAGATATAAGGATTATCCTGTAAGAGATATCGAATCTTATAGTATATTTATAGTGCATCTTGATGATTACGAAACGGACATAAGGTTCTTTAATAATCAGGTTAATGGCAGATGGTGGGTTGAGGTGCCTTCGGATGAGGGAATGTCGGTTATTTCCTGCACAGAGGAGGACTATGTTAAAGCAACAAATAATGAGATACCTGAAAAGTGGATATTTTCGTTAAAAAAAAGTGCCTATAAATCAGCTATTAAGAATAATAATTTATCAGATATTGACGAAAAATGAAACTTTTACGTTTAAATACAGTATACATTTTCAGCTTTTTGTCTGAAAGTGTGTTTTAATCAAAATGATTAAGTTTCATAGATGAAACACAGTGAAATAAGTTAAACAAAAGGTTAAGTAGCTTAACCGGTATAAAGGGCAAATGGCAAGAAGTTTCTTTGTTTTAATGTTGATTTGCATGACTGCACTGGTAAAAGGTCAGTTTGACGCCCAGTTTAGTCAGAATATGTTTAACCAGTTGGCTACAAATCCCGGTTTTGCCGGAAGTTCCGGGATGATTAATTTAACAACATTAAACCGGCAACAGTGGGTTGGATTTGAGGGGGCGCCTAAAACAACGGTTTTTGGAGCAGATGCGGCGATAAATTTATTTAAGAGTGAAGGCGGAGTCGGATTGATGTTTATGAATGATGAGATAGGTCCTTTTAAAAATATTATTATTAATATGAGCTATGCCTATCGAATTGAAATGGAAAACGCTTCTTTAGGATTAGGATTGAGTGTGGGAATGATAAACCAGACCCTGGATGGAACAACACTTGATCCGCTTAGCGGAACAGATGGAAATACATATCATTCGACAGACGATCCTGCAATACCACAGAATAAGGTTACCGATAATGCTTTAGATGTGGGTTTTGGAGCTTTTTATGAAAGTACAAAATATTATGTGGGTTTTTCCGTTAATCATCTAAATAAACCATCGCCGGATTTTGACGGTGAGTTTCAAACGTATTTTAAACAAACGGTCTTTATAAATGGTGGATATCGTTACAAAATGAAAAAGCATCCGGTGGTTCTGGTGCCGTCGCTTTATGTAAAAACAGATTTTGCAGCATTACAGGTCGATGTGAACATGAATGCTTATATTAAAGATAAATATTGGGCAGGATTGACATACAGACATCAGGATGCGATAGTGATATTGGCTGGAATTGAGTTGCTGAACGGATTAAAACTTGGGTATAGTTACGATATCACGTTGTCAAAGCTGTTTAATTATAGTTCGGGCTCTCACGAGATAATGTTAGGTTACAGTTTTGATTTAAGTTTTGAAAAAAGAACCAAGCGCTATAAGAGTGTAAGGTATTTATAAATAAGAATAAGAAAAATAATTTTAAATAATTCAGATATTTAAAGTATCATGAAGAAAGTACTTGTTTTAAGTGTTATTATTGTCACAATTTTGTCCGGATGCGGATCATCCGGAGGAGGAGAATTAGTTGGAGTTCATAGCAGAGGAGCTTTTTATGAGCCAGATCCTTATGGTATGTTGTTCATCCCTCAGGGTAGTTTTAATATGGGATCGAATGATCAGGACATTGCCTGGTCGCTTACTGCCCCGACTAAAACTGTAACCATCAGCTCATTCTGGATGGATGAGACGGAAATCACAAACAGTGAGTACCGTCAGTTCGTTAATTGGGTTCGGGATTCTATCGCCCGTCGCTTGTTAGGAGAACAGTTTGAGGAGTTCCTTATAACGGAAGACTATCTCGGCAATGAAATTGATCCTCCGTTAATCAATTGGGACGAGGAAATTGAGTGGGATAATGAAGAGTATGCCGACATTCTCGAGGAGATGTATCTTCCGGAAAATGAGCGTTTCTTCCGCAGAAAAGAGATTGATACCAGGAAACTCATTTATGAGTACGAGTGGGTTGACCTTATGCAGGCTGCAAAGAAGACAAACAGATATGATTTCGAAACCAAATCATATCATGGAGAAGTATATGATCAATTCGGTAAGAAAAGAAAAATATCAGATCGTTCAGCTTTTATAATGAAAGACAGGGTTAATGTATATCCTGATACTTTATGCTGGATAGCTGACTTTACATATTCATTTAATGAGCCATGGACTGAAAAATATTTCTGGCATCCAGGATTTGCTGAATATCCTGTAGTAGGTGTAACCTGGAAGCAGGCATCAGCTTTTTGTATCTGGAGAACACAGCTTTTGAATAACTTCCTTAGATCAAAAGGAGAGCCTGAGGTTATGGCATACAGGTTGCCCAGTGAAGCAGAATGGGAGTATGCTGCACGTGGTAATCTTGAAAATTCAATTTATCCGTGGGGCGGATTGTACACAAGAAATGATAAAGGATGTTTCCTAGCCAACTTTAAGCCTTTAAGAGGTCGCTACAGTGATGACGGAGGAGCAAAATCAATGGCTGTTGCATCATATGCACCTAATGATTTTGGATTATATGATATGGCTGGTAATGTTGCAGAATGGACTTCAAGTGCCTATGATGAATCTGCTAACAGTTTTGTTCATGATATGAACCCGACATACAAATATAATGCACTGCCAGATGACCCGAGTGTATTGAAAAGAAAGGTAATCAGAGGTGGTTCATGGAAGGATGTTGGTTTCTTTTTGCAATGTGGAACCCGTACTTATGAATATCAGGACTCGGCTAAATCTTTTATAGGATTCAGATGTGTTCGTGACTTCATAGGAGAATAGGCAGACTATAGGTTAATTCGGAAAAGGAGGAAATATATTATGGGTTTTATAACAGAATTTGTAGAAAGTCCCGGTTATAAAAAAATAATGGGTAAGGTTTACGGTTGGGGAGCCGCCGTTGTTCTTGCCGGAGCATTATTTAAGATTATGCACTATCCCGGCGCTGAGATAATGCTTCTTCTTGGTATGGGAACTGAGATTATTATATTCTTTTTATCTGCATTCGAACCTCCGCATGAACAACCCGACTGGAGTCTGGTTTATCCTGAACTGAGAGGCCTTGAACCTAAGGGACCCCGTAATAAAGGTGGTGGCGGTAGTGATCTTGCTGCGTTGGTGGAAAGTGGAAATCTTGATCAGGAAGTTGTTGAAAAACTTGCTGAAGGCATAAAGAAATTAGCTGTTACAACAAATCAACTTTCAGAAGTTAGCGATGCTTCTCTTGCTACTGAGTCCTATCTGCAAAATATAAAGCAAGCCGGAGATGCTGTTGGTAAGTTTTCAAATGTGCAGTTGAAAACTGCCATGACTCTTGAAGAAACATCAGGTAAAATTGCAGATGCCGGTGCTAAAGTTGCAGAGGTCGGTGTTAAGGTGGCCGAGGAGTTAAGTGATTCTGGTAAGGCATTTGCCGATTCTGTTAAGAGCTCTGGGAATAAGTTAGTGGAAACTTATGCTGCAATGGGAAAAACAATGA
This sequence comes from Chlorobiota bacterium, assembly GCA_013153405.1. Lineage (GTDB taxonomy): Bacteria > Bacteroidota > Bacteroidia > Bacteroidales > Marinilabiliaceae > JAADEM01. Next base: position 8,397 of record JAADEM010000153.1, on the reverse strand, counting down.
GTCAATACTTTGAAAGTATAAATGAAGGCGGCAAAAACTTTTCCGAACAACTTAACGGAGTAAATAAAAATCTGTCAGCTATCAATGCTGCTTACGAACTTCAATTGAAGGGACTGAATGAGCAGGTTAATGCAACTCATGATTTAACTCAGGGATTAAATACCATAAAAGAACATATGAGTCAGTCGGTAGAAGACTCCAAAGAATACAGAGAGCAGATTGCCGCATTAAGCCGTACTATTGGTGAGCTGAACTCAATATATGGTAATATGTTGAGTGCAATGAATGTAGGAAGGAAATAGAAACTAATTCGGAATATAAATAAAACACTGAATCATTATGAGTGGCGGAAATTGTCCCGAAACCCCCAGACAGAAGATGATAGGTATGATGTACCTGTTTCTTACTGCCATGCTTGCGCTGAACGTGTCGGGAGAACTTTTGAAAGCATTCCAGTTAGTTGATAAAAGTATCCAGCAAACAATTAGTACTGTTGAAAGCCGTAATTATCAGCTCGAGGCAAAACTTAATAATGCCCTGTTGGTGAATGAAAAGAAAGCAAGAGGTGCTAAAATTAAGGCCGATTCAATTAAATTGATGGCCGATTCATTGTACAATCATATTCAAAATCTAAAGATTCTTATGGTTCATACGGTAGATGGACCTGAAGCTACTTTGGATAACTATAAAGGAATAGATAATCAGGATGTTGCTGCTCAGCTTATGATAACCGAAAGAAACGGGGAACGCAGTGAATTTCTGAAAAAACTTATAAATGATTACAGAAATCTTTTAATAAGCTATATTAATCCTAAAGATTCCTTCATTATAAAGCCCATTATGGAAACTTTAATCACTGAACCCTTAGACAATGAGGCTCATCAGGGTGAAGTTGTTCATAAGTCATGGGAAAGTCAGATGTTTGAACACCTGCCTCTTTCTGCATCATTTGCGTTGATGAGTAGTATTCAGAGTGATGTAAGAACAGCTCAGGCCGATGTTGTTAATTATCTTTTGACAGAGATTGATGAAGGATCATTTAAGTTTACAAAGATTGAACCTATAATTAAACCAGTTTCAAATATTGTAATACAGGGAGATAAGTATGAGGCGGATATATTTCTGGCTGCAAGGGATGAGTATCAGGATCCTGAAATACTTGTTGATGGTAAAAAGTTGGAAGTTGTAGATGGGAGAGGAAAATATTCGGTGCCTGCAACCAGGCCCGGTGAATATGAATATGAAGCTGAGTTAATAATTACAGCTCCGAATGGAAGACCTCAGAAATATACTATTAAAGACAAATACAGAGTTATTAAGCCGAATGTTGTTATTTCACCCGTAAAAATGAATGTGTTTTATGAAGGGGTAGATAATCCGGTAAAAATTTCTGTTCCGGGAATTCCTTCCAGTGATTTAATAGTGAGCATATCTAACTGTAGAAATAAAAAAGTCGGAGATCTATATATTGTTAGGCCATTGGCAAATAAAGCAGGAAGAAAATCGATCGTGACGGTGTCTGCTAAAATTAAGGATCAGACAAGAAGGATAGGAAGTGGTGAGTTCAGGATAAAAAGAGTGCCCGACCCTGTGGCGAAAATTGCCGGTATATCATCGGGTAAAATTAAAAAAGGGACATTGCTTGCTCAGGAAGCTATTTTTGCGGAGATGGGTGACGATTTTGATTTCGATCTTGAATTTAGGGTTACCGGTTTTACAGTTTCTATTATAAAAGGTGGATATGTAAGGGATGCACGTTCTACAAATAACCGGATTACAGCTGAACAAAAAGAACTGATGAAATCGGTTGGCCGTGGAGGACGTGTAATAATTGAAGGGATTAAAGCTGTTGGCCCGGATAAAAGACCCAGGAAACTTAACAGTATAGCTTTAACAATTGACTAAAGAAAATATAAACGGAAAATATTCCGGAGAAAAGAAAAATTAAAATTTAATACAGATGAAAAAGATTGTCTTTATTCTATTAATGATTGTCGGTTTTAGTGGTGCCGGTAATATTAAGGCGCAAAACGTTTTGGATGGCGTTTATCCGAAAGAACATATCCATAATCGTAAACCGATACCATTTGCATATGTGAGAGAAGCGGATGTTTTATGGGCAAAGAAAATCTGGCGTGTAATTGATTTAAGGGAAAAAATAAATCTGCCTTTATATTATCCTATTACACCAATGGATGGACGTTTTAGTCTTGTTGACCTGTTGTTGCAGGGTATCCAATATGAAAATATTAAAGCATACAAGGACGACGAATTTAAAACCGAAAAGAAAGTAGAAGATATTCTCAGGGATCTTGGTGCTACTACAGATACAACGCAGGTTAAAAAGGCTGATGGAACCTATGAAGATAAGATTATTGTTCAGGAGGTTCGTTCATATGAGGTTAAGCAATTTCTTGTAAAGGAAGTATGGTTCTTCGATAGAAATTATTCACGTCTTGATGTGCGTATTGTTGGTCTTTGTCCGGTACGTGAATATGAAAAGACCGGAAGCGACGGTCAGGGACAAATTCTTAAGAAGCAGGTTTTCTGGGTTTACTTCCCCGAGGTAAGAGATTTGCTTGCAAGAAATGAGGTTTTTAACCCTAAAAATGATGCAATGCGCCATAGCTTTGATGATATCTTCCTGAAGCGTTATTTCGGAAGTTATATAATCAAGGAATCTAACGTCTATAATAACCGTCGTATTGAGGATTATACTGCAGGTATGGATGCATTCCTCGAATCAGAAAGAATAAAGAACTCTATTTTCAATCAGGAACAAGATATGTGGCAATGGTAAAGTATGGTCACAAAAAATATAGTAAAAAGAGCCGGTTTATACCGGCTTTTTTATTTTATATAACTCACCAATTGCCATTAGGAAGTAAAGAAGGGAACAGAATTAAAACCCATGTCTGGGTAGTTAGCCGGATGTTGGAATATTCCAACGTCCGGCTGATTAGGTGGTGATTGTTTAAAAAAAATAATAACTGTTCAGTGTTTAATAATCTTCACCGAATTCATTTTTTACATCAGCGGTGAATTGGCGTATTTGTTGTTCATTTTCTAAAGGACATATTAGCAAAGCATTTTTTGATTCAACTACAATATATCCGTCAAGTCCCTGAATTACCACTCTTTTATCGTTTGGTACATGAACAATACAGTTTTTTGAATCATACATTAATATTTTGCCGTTTATTTTAGCATTGTTGTTTTTATCTTTTTCTGAATGCTCATGAAGAGAAGACCATGTTCCCAGGTCTGACCATCCGAAATCTGCTGTCTGAATATAAACATTCGATGCTTTTTCCATAACACCGTAATCAATAGAAATATTTTTACATTCCATATATGTTTCGTTCAGCTCTTTTTCTTCATCTGGTTTACCAATATGCTTTTCTAAGCGGTCGAATAGAATCTGTACCTCTTTTAGGTGTTCGTTGAAAGCTTTAATTATGCTTTTTAATGACCACAGGAAGATTCCTGAATTCCAGTAGAACTCACCGCTTTCATAGAAAACTTTAGCCATTTCAAGGTTAGGTTTCTCAGTGAAAGTCTTTACTTTATAAAAGTTAGGGTAGTCATTACCAACTTTTTCTCCTAGCTGAATGTATCCGTAGCCTGTTTCCGGTTTGTGTGGTTTTATGCCTAAAGTCAGCAGTGCGTCATTTTTACTTATGAAATCAAGGCCTGTCAGTATATTTTGTCTGAATAAATCATCATTAAGAATAAGATGATCTGCCGGAGTTACTACAATGTTTGCATTTTCGTTTTTTTGTTTAATAACAGTATTTGCATATGCAATGCAAGGTGCGGTATTGCGTCGCAAGGGTTCAAGAAGTATTTGTTCTTCATTTAAGTCAGGTAATTGTTCAAGAACAATGTCTTTGTATTCGGCACTGGTAACAATGAGGAAATTTTCGGTAGGGCATACAGGTTTGAATCTGTCATATGTTTGCTGTATCAAGGTTCTTCCTGTTCCCAGGATGTCTAAAAATTGTTTTGGGTTGGCAGTTCGGCTAATTGGCCAAAAACGGCTTCCTATACCGCCTGCCATAATTACACAAAATGTGTTTTTATCCATAATAAATGCTTTTTTTGTTATAATTCAAAGATACCTTTAGTAGATCAGAAATGTTCTTAATATTTTTTAAAGTAACCTATATTTTAATTAAAGTTACTATTTTTAAACAAAATTACAGAAATGTTCTATCATTTTGGAAAATATGTTTTGTTTTTAAAACGTGTATTTGGGAAACCTGACAAGCATTCGGTGTTTCTGAATCAGATAATTAAGGAAGTTGATCTTCTAGGTATTAATTCTCTTGGAATTGTACTTATTATTTCTGTATTTATGGGGGCTGTTGTAACACTTCAGACCGCATATAATATTGATATGCCGTTTATTCCCAAATATACCGTTGGTGTTGCAGCCCGTGATTCTATTTTGCTTGAGTTTTCATCTACAATGGTTTGTCTTATTCTTGCCGGGAAGGTTGGTTCTAGTATAGCTTCTGAAATTGGAACAATGAGGGTCACTGAGCAGATTGATGCCCTTGATATTATGGGAATTAACTCCGCCGGATTTCTTGTAATGCCCAAAGTTATTGCCATGGTGTTTATTACTCCGCTTCTTGTTATAATAAGTATGGGTATTGGTATTGCCGGAGGATATCTGGCAGGATCACTTACCGGTGAAGTGCCGGCAGCTGAATATGTATATGGAATTCAATATGGGTTCAGGCCCTTTTATATAACATATTCTTTGATTAAATCTGTTGTTTTTGCATTTATAATCAGTAGTGTTTCGGCTTACTGGGGGTATTATACTTCAGGGGGGGCATTAGAAGTGGGACGGGCAAGTACCAAAGCTGTTGTTACCAGCAGTATCTTTATCCTTTTGTTTAATTTATTATTGACACAGTTGTTGTTGGCATGATAGAAGTAAAGAATCTCTCAAAATCATTTGACGGTAAGCAGATACTTAAAGGTATCTCAACTGTGTTTCATAAGGGTAAGACAAATCTTATCATAGGGCAGAGTGGTTCCGGTAAGACCGTGTTGTTGAAATCTATTGTAGGATTACATTTAATCGATGATGGTGATATAATATATAATGGGAAAAGTTTTGTTTCCATGAGTAATTCCCAAAAAAGAAAATTGAGGCAGGATATGGGAATGTTATTCCAGGGCTCAGCCCTGTTCGATTCTTCAACTGTTGAGGAAAACGTTCGTTTTCCACTGGATATTCTTACCGACTGGTCTCTTGAAGAAAAACGTGACAGAGCAAACTTTTGTCTTGAAAGGGTGAATCTGAAAAATGTAAATCATCTTTATCCTTCAGAGATAAGCGGGGGTATGCAAAAGCGGGTGGCAATAGCTAGGGCCATTGCTTTAAATCCAAAGTATCTGTTTTGTGACGAACCAAATTCAGGCCTTGACCCCAAAACATCTATTTTAATAGATGAGTTGATAAAAGAGCTTACTCAGGAATATGACATGACAACTATTATTAATACTCATGACATGAACTCTGTGATGGGAATAGGAGATAAAATAATTTTCATACATCAGGGAGAAAAACAGTGGGAAGGAACTAAAGATGATATTTTCAATGTAGATAATGAAGTAGTCGAAAGCTTTATTTTTGCTTCCGACTTGTTTCGTGAGTTAAGAGAGTATCATAAAAACCGTAAATAGGTATTCCCTATCTGTTTATGTCTATGTCTATGTTTTTATACATAATGTATCGTCTGTTATCAGTCGTTACGTCTTTATTTATCACCTGACCTTTTATTTGGGAAATTTCATTTTTTAATGTTGTTGTGCTTCCCTCCGGCCAGACTCCTGTAAGCTCGAAAAGTGCTTGTGCAAGAAACTTTTCACGGATGTCTCCCAACTGATATTCATACCTTTCACGTAATTCAATGTCGGGAATTAATCCCTGGCTATAATCAATAGAGTTGTCGGCATTTTCAGCTCTCATAACTATTGGCTGGATCGCCCAGTTTTTGCTTCTTTCCTCATCGTGCAGTGTGATAGAAGCATAATATTTACCGTGAGTTTGTTCTCCGATTTGTATTACATCCATGTATGGCATTAATGTGTAAATCACCATTTCACTTGCCGAGGCTGTCTTGAATGTTGTTAGAGCAACATAGCGGGACAGATTTAAGTTGTTAGGTGTGCTGCGTATTGTATCTTTGAAAATGGATTCATCGCCGGGGTACTGATTCTTAAAGTACTCGCTAAGGTTATCGTTGAAATCGTTATTAAGAAGAACTTTACCTTCATTTCCGGCAGGAACTATCATGCTGGCTAGCATAACGGCAGTATTTACCGAACCGCCATAATTATATCTTAAGTCAAGAACCAAATCATTAATCCCCGCTTCTTTAAACTTGCCGAAAACATCTTCAAGCTGACTGTCATAATCAGAAACAAAGGAGTTGTAAACAAGATAGCCTATTTTTTCTCCTTCGTATTCTATTATTGTATCTAATAAAATTGGATTTATGGTGAGGGTTTCTGCAATTAGGTCAATTTTAGGTGAAAGTGGGGTGATAGTCAGGTCTTCATTAAGTTCTCCGAGAGTAAGGGTGTATTCGTCTTTAGAAAGCAATGTTTGATAGTTGTCGGTTGTAAGTTTTTCTCCATCAACCTCGAAAAACATGTCAGTACGTTTTAGTCCGGCTCTTGATGCAGGAGTGTTAGGGTTTACATATTCTACAAATCCTACGACATCATTCGATTCATCTGAAACTTTATATAATCGATATGAATATCCTGTGGATTTTTGAATGCCTGAAAAATAGTCAATTAAGCCTTGGTAATCATCAGTGATAAATGACCATCTGTCAATTTCATCATACAGGAGGTCATAAAAATATTTTTCCGGATCGGTTTGTTGTTTCGGATCAAGATCAGGCATCAAATCATTCCAGTAGTATGCAAATTCCATATTGTCGTGAATGAAATTATTTATTAGTAATACACTGTCCGGTATCTGATTTGTGTTTTCTCCTGAGGGTATATCATCATCGCAACTAAATAACAATACGGCAAGCCCAAAACTTAATAGTATTCTTTTGGTATATATATAAGCGGTCATAGTAATATGTTTTTATATTATGATGTTTTTCAGTATACAATATTAAGCAAAAAAGGTTGCATTTTTGAAGCTACTAAGTGAACTTTTTAAACTTTTTAAACTTTCGGTTTTTGTCGGAAATGAATATTTATGCTTTGGGTATTGGGGCTGATAATTATCCCGAATTAATCATTGGAAAGCTAAAAGTGAACTGAATTAATGATTTCATGTGGGGAAATTCCGACTTTGTATTTAATTGTTTTTGTGTGACGAATGTAGATGAAATACTTTGTCGATTAATCAATCGGGATTTATCTTAAATCCGATTGATTAATTTGGGCTTATTTGTACTATCTGTTAGGAAAGAAGTAGCTGTTTTGAGTAAAGAATTTTCTTAATACCTTTATCTGAAATTAAAATGCAGGTAAAATGAAAAGATCGACAGTTTTAATATTGTTAGTGGTTCTCCTTCAGGGATGTGGTTCACGTTATCCTGAGGTAGTGATGGAAACTCCTTACGGAGATATTGTGATCGAGATATATGAAGACAAGGCTCCGGTAACTGCGTCCAACTTCATGAGGTATGTTGATGAGGACCGTTTTAAAGATGCTGTTTTTTATCGTGTTGTAACTCCGGACAATCAGCCGGATAATGATGTTAAGATAGAAGTCATTCAGGGCGGCCTTTTTGATGATAATCATCCTGATGCACTGCCTCCGATAACTCATGAAACTACCCAAGAGACTGGAATAAATCACCTTGATGGTACAATTAGCATGGCCCGTAATGAGCCAGGAACAGCATCTTCTGAGTTTTTTATTTGTGTAGGTGATCAACCTGAACTTGATTTTGGAGGTAGACGTAATCCCGACGGTCAGGGGTTTGCTGCATTTGGAAGAGTAGTAGAAGGTATGGATGTTGTAAAAAAAATACAGCATCTTCCGGCTAAAGAACAGATGCTTCTTAAAAAGATTCCTATAAAAATTGTTAAAAAAGAATAGGTCGTGTTTTGTTAAGTTTCAAGTTTTCAAACCTTAATGTCGTGGGGGTGAAAAAAGTTACTTTATTCAAAGGAAAAACATTTTGAAATGTCAAATAAACCACCTTTCTTTGCATCCGCTTTTGAAATAGAAAACGATCTGTTTTAACACGAGGGTTTTTGAATGTGAAAAATTAAACAAAATTTTTCGGAAAATATTTGGAGCTATAGGTTAAAAGTTATTATCTTTGCAGCCCGTTTGATTAAAAAGAGCGAGAATCTGTCGGAAGCGACAGTTAAAAAATAAAAAGCCATAATGGCGAA
>JAADEM010000011.1 GCA_013153405.1 Chlorobiota bacterium | reverse complement strand
AGATTGCTTCACCCGTCTACCGACGGATTCGCAATGACGCATAAGTCTTGTTGATAATCAGTATTTTAAGTAATTCCGTCATTGGTAACGGTGTGAAGGAATCTCGTAAAGCTTTTGTACTGATTCAAAGCAGATTGCTTCGTCGTTCCTCCTCGCAATGACGTCGGATTTATACTTTTTGGACATCCTCCTCGTTAAACCCTTGCTATTCCATAACAGCTATAAAACAGCAAACTACCTGCCTGATTAATCCCAGGCAGACAGCCACTTATAGCTATGCAATTGAAAACCAATGTTAGTTTCCCTCTGCATAGATTGGCTTAAAAGCAGCAGCCCGGTACATTTCTGCCGCAAATAGTACTGTTTTGTTAATTTTGTAGTTATTTTTGAGGGTTGAATGTATTTCCTTTAGATTTGGCAATTATGGATAAAAAAGAGAAACAGTATAAGCTTGACCAACGCTATCTTGCAATGGCGCGTGTATGGTCCTACAATTCATATTGCAAAAGGAGACAGGTAGGGGCCCTGATTGTAAAAGACAAAATGATAATCAGCGACGGATACAACGGAACTCCATCGGGTTTTGAAAACGAATGTGAAGACGAAAACAACAAAACAAAACCTTATGTTCTGCATGCCGAAGCAAATGCGATAACCAAAGTAGCTCATTCAAACAACAGCTCGGAAGGTGCTACTCTTTACGTAACCTCGTCGCCCTGTATAGAGTGCGCAAAGCTGATAATACAGGCAGGAATAAAACGTGTGGTTTTTTCCGAAGAGTACCATTCCGCCGAAGGGGTAAAACTGATGAAAAGAGCAAACATTAAGGTTGATCACATAGAAGAAAAGATTAAAATAACAGAATAAACATCCCGCAAACGGGTTTAGTCGAAAATAAAACAAAACTTTAATCATGACAGATACCGGTAAAAGAAGAAATATTTGGATGCCCTTCATTTTTGCACTATTGATTGTGTCCGGAATTTTTATCGGAAGATATTTTCTTTCCGTACAAGATAACAATACAGGCAACTCTCTGTTTATTTATCCTCAGACCGATAAGATAGAAACGGTACTTAATCTGATAAAAGAAGAGTATGTAGACACCATAAACATGAAGGAGCTTGAAGAAAAAGTAATCCCTCATATAATCGAGAACCTGGACCCGCACTCAGTATACATTCCTGCAAAAGACCTGGCTCAGGTGAACGAAGAACTTGAAGGAAATTTCGGAGGAATTGGTGTTCAGTTCAGCATACAGGACGATACAGTAATAGTAGTGTCGGTAATTTCAGGAGGACCTTCGGAAAAAGTCGGCATATTACCTGGTGACAGAATTATTAAAGTAAACGATACCCTGATTGCAGGTGTTGGCATTACCAATAATGATGTGATTCACAAATTGCGTGGTGAAATGGGCACTAAAGTAAATGTTTCCATTAAACGACGCAATGTAAAAGACCTTATAGATTTTGAAATAATCAGAGGTGAAATCCCTATTACCAGTGTTGATGTTGCATACATGATAAACGACAGTACCGGTTACATAAAAATTGACAGGTTTGCTCAAAACACATATGAAGAGTTCATTACAGCTCTTGCAAAGCTGAAAGAACAGAAATGCAAAAACATAATTGTCGACCTCAGAAATAATTCGGGCGGTCTTCTTGATCAGGCATACCGCATTACTAATGAATTTCTCAAGAAGGATGAACTTATCTTCTACACACAAGGCAAAGCTCAACCACGCCGTGAAGTCAGAGCAAACGGAATAGGCTCTTGCCAGAACAATAAAATGATTGTACTTATAAATGAATTCTCTGCATCTGCAAGTGAAATCTTTGCCGGAGCCATTCAGGATAATGACCGTGGATTAATTGTAGGACGCAGAAGTTTTGGCAAAGGCCTTGTACAAAGCCAGATTCCTCTTCCCGACGGTTCAGCCTTGCGGCTTACGGTAGCAAGATATTACACTCCAAGCGGCCGATGCATTCAGAAACCATATAAAAGAGGCGATGCCGAGGATTATTACAAAGACATTATGAACAGGTATGAACACGGAGAATTTTTCCAGAAAGACAGCATTGTACCGGGAGACACCGTAAAATACTACACAAAATCAGGCCGTGTGGTTTATGGCGGAGGTGGCATTATGCCCGATGTATTTGTACCTCGTGACACCACACAATTTTCTGATTTCTATTATACTGTAAGGGCATCTGGACTTATTTATCAGTTTGCCCTAAAATATGCCGACGAACACCGTAAAGAGATGCAAGATCTTAAAGACGCTGATGCAATACTTGAATACCTTAATAAAAAACCGATATTACAGGAATTTATAAGTTATGTTAAAAGCAAAAAGGTAAAAGTTGATCCCGGACAGGTTCAACGCTCAAAAGTAATTATTGATACTGAACTGAAGGCATACATTGCCAGGAACCTGATTGACAACATCGGATTCTATCCCATTATGCAGAAAGTAGACAATGTTTTGCAGGTTGCAATAAAAGAGATGAATAAAAAGTTCCCGTTTGAAGAAGACAAACAGGATTAAAACAAAGAAAAAGATTTAAAATGGCTGGCTTCATCAGGACATTATTACTGATTATTCTTTTTTATTACCTTTTTAAGGTGATAACAAGATATGTTATTCCTTTCCTTTTATATAAGGGTGTTGAAAAAATGCAGAGGAATCAACAAAAAAAATACGATCGGTTTTACAAAGAACAGCAGCATAAGGAAGGCGAAGTTACGATAAGGTCTAAAGGTAAAAACCACGACCACAGTCAGTCTGATAATGACATTGGTGAATATGTGGACTTTGAAGAATTAAATGACGATGAGTAAAGAATTTGACTTTCTGATCATCGGCTCAGGCATCGCCGGATTAAGCTATGCTCTTAAAGTTGCCGACGCAGGAAGCGTGGCTGTTGTTACAAAATCGGAACTGGGCAACACTAATACATCCTATGCCCAGGGAGGTATTGCTTCTGTTTTGTACGACCCCGACACCTACGAGAAACATATTAAAGACACGCTGATAGCAGGTGACGGATTATGCAATACCGATGTGGTGAAAAAAGTAGTAACCGAAGGCCCCGAAAGAATAAAGGAGCTGATGGATTGGGGTATAAAATTCGACAAAGACGGACATGGGCGGTTCTCTCTTCACCGTGAAGGAGGCCATTCCGAAAACAGAATACTTCACCACAAAGACAATACCGGACACGAGATTCAACGTGCTTTAATAGAAAAGGTAAAATCCCACCCAAACATTAAGCTCTTTGAATATCACTTTGCTATTGACATAATCACACGCCACCACCTGGGACATATAACCGAAAGATGGATGACAGATATTGAATGTTTCGGAGCTTACATTCTGAATCTGAAAACAAATCAGGTTGATACATTTCTGGCCAAAACCACAATGATGGCAACAGGTGGTATTGGTAATATTTATCAGACCACAACCAATCCACCCGTGGCAACAGGTGACGGAATTGCAATGGTATACCGTGCTAAAGGCATTATTGAGAATATGGAGTTTATACAATTCCATCCCACTTCGCTGTATAATCCGGGAGAAAAGCCATCTTTTCTGCTTACTGAAGCACTGCGGGGATATGGAGCTATATTAAGACGAAAGGACGGAAAGCCGTTTATGCACAAGTACGACAAACGTGAATGCCTTGCACCCCGTGACATCGTAGCCAGAGCTATCGACTCCGAGCTGAAATCAACAGGAGATGACTTTGTGTACCTTGATGTTACACACAAGGACCCGGAAGAGACTAAACGCAATTTTCCTAACATTACCCGGAAGTGTATGAATATCGGCATTGACATAACAAAGGACATGATACCGGTAGTCCCTGCTGCACATTATGTTTGCGGTGGCATTAAGGTTGACTTGCACGGACGCACTTCGATTAAAAATCTGTATGCAGCCGGAGAATGCAGCTCAACAGGATTACACGGAGCAAACCGTCTTGCTTCAAATTCTTTGCTCGAAGCAGTTGTGTATGCCGATGCCGCAGCTAAAGATGCCATAGCGAAAATACACACCGTTAAATTTAAACGCGGCATCCCCAACTGGAACGACGAAGGAACATCGCATCCGGAAGAGATGGTACTTATTACACAAAGCAATAAAGAAGTAGAACAGATAATGAGCACATATGTAGGAATTGTGAGATCAAACATACGACTCAAACGTGCCCTCGACAGACTCGAAATACTTTACCGCGAAACAGAAACTTTATTTGACAATTCAGTTGTTTCGAAAGAACTTTGTGAACTGAGAAATGAAATAAACCTCGGATATCTGATAATACGAATGGCCCAGAAACGGAAAGAAAGCAGAGGGCTGCATTACACAATCGATTATCCGGACAAACTAGATTAAAAGTGAAAAAAGGACTCGTAATAAAATCAACCGGCAGCTGGTACCACGTTTTACAGGATGACGGTACCGAACTGACGTGCAGAATCAGAGGTAAACTGAGAATGGATGACATAAAAAGCACAAATCCGGTTGCCGTGGGTGATATAGTAATTCTTGACGAAGAAAACGTGATTGTTGATATTGAACAACGAAAAAACTACATTATCCGTAAAGCATCAAACCTTTCGAAACAATCACATATAATAGCTGCCAACGTAGACCAGGCAGTGCTTATAGCTACGGTAAACTATCCTGTTACCACAACGGTGTTTATCGACAGATTTCTTGCCGCAGCTGAGGCATACCGTATCCCTGTATCCCTTATCTTCAACAAGACGGACAGGTACAACGAAGATGAAATGCTACAGGTGAACGAAATGAAAAAGATATATGAAAAAATCGGATATCCGGTATATAAAGTTTCGGTAAAAAAAGATCCTGATATTGATTCCATAAAGGAACTTTTTAAAAATAAGATTACTGTGGTTGCAGGTCATTCCGGTGTAGGTAAGTCTACACTGATAAACCGACTTGAACCAGAAATACACCTAAAAACCGCAGAAATTTCCGATTCGCATCAGACAGGGAAACACACTACTACCTTTGCCGAAATGCACAGGTTAAGTTTTGGCGGTTACATTATTGATACTCCCGGCATCAGAGGTTTCGGATTATATCATATTGAAAAAAATGAACTTTATCATTACTTCCGAGAAATATTCAGTTATTCCAAAAATTGCAGATACAACAATTGCCAGCATGTAAACGAACCGGGATGTGCAGTAAAAGAAGCCGTGGAAAAAGGTGATATCGCACTATCCAGATACAATAGTTATCTGAATATCTACTTTGATGACAATACCAAGTACCGGTAAGAAGAACCCCTCTGTGATATGTAATTTTTTGATGTTTTTTACCTGTTTTTCAAAACTTTATTTTAAAAAAAACGTACTACACGTTTTAGATAATAACTAATAAAGAAAAGGGAAACCCGATAACTTCATGAGAAAAGCCATAATCATAGGCATAGTTAGTATAGTTTTGCTTATCCTGGCAAATATTTTTTATTATTACAACACATACCTGTCGCAGGTAAACACGCAGAGTGAGATACTTACCCGGCAATCATTAATTTGCCGAAATCACATGTCTCTTTATTTTAAAAAGACCCGGACAAACATTCAGCTGCTTTTATCGCACAAAGAACTCAACTGCCTTTTCAACAACCAAAACACCCAAAAGCAAAAGAATGCCCAGCAACGTATCGTTTTTCTTTTCAACAGCTATAAAGACATAATAAAAACTCTTGAAATTATTAATCCTCAAGGTAAGGTATTCGGGATAAAAAAAGGACATGGAGATAATTTTATTTCATACTATTCGGAGCAAACGCCGTTGAATATTTCAAAATCAAGATTAACATTCAGAAAAAACACTATTATTTATACTCAGCCTTTGTTTGAAAATAATAAAGCATACGGACATGTAAAACTGAAAATCAAACTCAGGAATTTCTTTAAATCCATGTTCAATAATTTTTACATTAAAGATTATCAGTTTCAGTGGATTATCAACTCTGACGGTGTCATTTACAACACACTGAATCAAAGCATTACTTTTCCTGAACAAAAAAAGATTCTAAAAAATCTAACCTCAAAAAAAGTACTGTCTTTAAAACATACATTACTTATCGACGGAAAGAAATTCAGAGTACTGACAGTTTTCAGAAAACTCGCAATAAACAGGGACAATTATTACATGGCATTTTCAATGCCACTTGCAATAATATCATCCTATACAATAAGAAATGCTCTCATTGTGGGGATAATTACACTATTCGTAATACTGTTTTTTATTGCCTGGACTGCATTTTACATCCGTAACAAAAGTGTTGAGGAGAAACGCCTGAAACAATCACAGGAAACATTGCGAAAAATGCTTTATTACCTGCCTGTGGGTATTGTACTTGCCGACAATGAAAACAAAATAAGACAGGTAAACAAAGCTGCGCTAGGCTTATTCAATTATGATGATGAAGACCAGTTACTTGGACAGAATGCTGACGACTCGGTACTCTTTGAAAACTGTAACCTAATTGAAAAAAAAGAGAATTCCAGTACATCATTCAAATATATAATCGATTGTAACCAGAATGAGCCGATAATTGTTCTTGGAGAAACGATTCCGTTTTTCCTTCAGTCACAAAACTTCACGATTTCAATGTTTATAAAAGCCTCTGCTTTGAACATTGATGAAAACAAAACACCACAGGATAGTGAAAAGTCAAATTTCATAGCTAATATTAGTCACGAACTCAGAACTCCGCTTAACGGAATTATAGGAATGACAGATCTGCTTATGGGCTCCGATCTGCACTCACAGGAACGTGATATGCTCTCTGTTATTAAACGATCTGCAGACACTCTGTTAACACTGATAAACGATATTCTTGATTTCTCTAAAATCGAAGCTGGTAAATTTGAAATAGAGTCAATGCAGTTTAACTTAAGAGATGAAATTGAAAGCACTATTAACTCATTTAAAGCCAAAGCAAAGGAGAATAACATTTCGCTCTCCTGGAAATCGGAGATAGAACTGCCTGATGACTTCATTGGAGATCCGATACGTTTACGTCAGGTGCTGAACAACCTGTTAAGCAATGCAATAAAATTCACTCCTGTTAATGGTAAAATACTGGTTACCATTTCAGAGGCTACAACACTTAATGGCAACAAAGCCATTATGTTCTCAATAAAAGATTCCGGTATAGGAATCTCAAAAGAAAAACTTGATATAATATTTAAACCCTTTGCCCAGGCGGATGGAAGCACAACACGCAAATACGGAGGAACAGGACTCGGCACAACCATATCAAAACAGCTTGTTACGTTAATGGGTGGTGAAATTAAAGTAATCAGTCCTTCAGATCTCTCTGAGGATCCAAAATATCCCGGAAGTGAATTTATTTTCACTATTCCTTTTCGTACCAATAGACATTCTAAACATCTTGACTTTTCTTCGATAAAAAGCACTTCTGACATAAGAACAATAATTATAACAGACAACACACTGCAAACTCAAACCATCAAAAAGAACCTGGACTCATTGCGAATAAACTACGAAGAGTTCACTCCTTCGCATGATACAATTGAGTTGCTAAAATCAGATGCTGTTTTTCATTTATTAATAATCGACAACAGGCCTGACTTCAACGGATTAGAATTCCTAAATATTTTACACAGTCACAATCTGCACAGAAAATTCCTGATAATTGTTCAAAGTGCAAACTACGAGAAAACAAATACCAGAATTGCAAAACAACTAGGTGCCGATGTGTTTCTCCGAAAACCT
The DNA here is from genome assembly GCA_013153405.1 of Chlorobiota bacterium. Classification (GTDB taxonomy): domain Bacteria; phylum Bacteroidota; class Bacteroidia; order Bacteroidales; family Marinilabiliaceae; genus JAADEM01. Next base: position 1,020 of record JAADEM010000011.1, on the reverse strand, counting down.
GTCAAGCTGAATGTTTTCAAAAGGTTTATTCTTCAGTACTTCACAGAAATATCACCCGAAGGACTTGAACCAAATGCCTTAAATGGCAAAAGCATAAAAGTTCTGATAGCTGAAGACAACAAGCTTAATCAAAAAGTCCTGGAAAATCTTTTCAGCAGATTATCGATTACGATAGACATCGCCGAAACAGGTACTCAGGCTGTAGAACTGGCAGGAAAAATAAAATATGACCTCATCTTCATGGATATTTACATGCCGGAGATGGATGGTATCTCAGCTGTAAAAAAGATAAAAGAATCTGGCATCGAAACTCCTGTCATTGGAATGACTGCATCTAATGATATTGAAGAAAAAAACAGTGCCATGGATGCCGGAATGGATGATTTCATCATTAAGCCCGTAAAGCTTGAAACTTTGTCGAGAATACTCACCAAATGGATAAGCAGTAAGTAACACTTTTCTATCAAAAAATCATCTTAGGTTTATTCCCTTGTTTTCCTTGAGTTATTGGCTGAATAGTTGTACATTATAAGAAGAACGCTATGGATAAACCGTTAATTGCACAAAAAAAACCTTACGTCATAGAAGAAGAACCTGGCACAAAGTTCTGGTGTGCCTGTGGCAGAAGCAAAAACCAACCGTACTGCGATGGTTCACATAAAGGAACAGGTATCAGTCCGGTAAAGGTTGAAATAACTGAAAAGAAAAAAGTATTCTGGTGCGGATGCAAGCACTCTGAAAAAGGTGCTTTCTGCGATGGCTCACACAGGCATCTTTAAACCCAAATTGGTCGTTAGGAAGCGATGAAATCGCTGAACTAATCCCGAGTACTCGGGATGCGGGGTAACCCTCCCGAGATTCCCCGGGACAGGCTGATTTAGAGATTCACTGTTTTGGCGATAGACAAAACAGATGAATGTCTTAATCGATGAGGATGTCCAAAAAGTAAATTACCCACGTCATTGCGAGGAGGAACGACGAAGCAATCTCTTGACTTTCAAAGCTTGTGAGTTTTGAGAT